>NZ_JAKTNU010000004.1 GCF_022760955.1 Thermus neutrinimicus | reverse complement strand
TTTACGGTGGAGCTGATCAAGCCGGTGGCGTTGGAGGAGGGTTTGCGGTTTGCCATTCGCGAGGGTGGGCGGACCGTGGGCGCCGGCGTGGTCACCAAGATCCTGGAGTAAGCTTTGGGGGCGGCAACCCGCCCCAAAGGAGGTGAACCATGGCCAGCGAAGTCCGCATCAAAATCCTCCTGGAGTGCACCGAGTGCAAGCGCCGCAACTACGCCACCGAGAAGAACAAGCGCAACACCACCAGCAAGCTGGAGCTACGGAAGTACTGCCCCTGGTGCGATAAACACACGGTGCACAAGGAAGTGAAGGTCTGATGTTTGCCCGGATTGTTCGCTACTTCCAGGAAGCCCGGGCCGAGCTTGCCCGGGTCACCTGGCCCACGCGGGAGCAGGTCGTGGAGGGTACCCAGGCCATTTTGGTCTTTACCCTGGTGGCCATGGTGGTCTTGGGGCTCTACGATCTCGTCTTCCGATTCCTGATAGGGCTTGTGCGATGAGCATTGAATGGTACGCGGTCCACACCTACGTGGGGCAGGAGGAGAAGGCCAAGGCCAACCTGGAAAAGCGGGTCAAGGCCTTTGGCATGGAGGACAAGATCTTCCAGGTGTTGATCCCCACGGAGGAGGTGGTGGAGCTCCGCGAGGGGGGCAAGAAGGAGGTCGTCAAGAAGAAGCTCTTCCCCGGCTACCTTTTTGTGCAGATGGACCTGGGGGACGAGGAGGAGCCCAACGAGGCCTGGGAGGTGGTGCGGGGCACCCCGGGCATCACCGGCTTCGTGGGGGCTGGGCATAGGCCGGTACCCCTTTCCCCGGATGAGGTGCGGCACATCCTCGAGGTCTCAGGCCTTTTGGGCAAGAAGGAGGCCCCCAAGGCCCAGGTGGCCTTCCGGGAGGGGGATCAGGTCCGGGTGGTTTCCGGCCCGTTCGCGGACTTTACCGGCACCGTGACCGAGATCAACCCGGAAAAGGGAAAGGTCAAGGTCATGGTCACCATCTTCGGGCGCGAGACCCCGGTGGAGCTGGATTTCTCCCAGGTGGCCAAGGCTTAGGAGGCGTTTGCACCCCCAACTTGGGGGGAGCCTAGGAGGGAAAAATGAAGAAAGTCGTTGCTGTGGTAAAGCTTCAGCTGCCGGCGGGCAAGGCCACGCCGGCACCCCCGGTGGGCCCGGCTTTGGGCCAGCACGGGGCCAACATCATGGAGTTCGTTAAGGCCTTCAATGCGGCTACCGCCAACATGGGGGACGCCATCGTCCCGGTGGAGATCACCATCTACGCCGACCGCTCCTTCACCTTCGTCACCAAGACCCCACCTGCCAGCTACCTGATCCGCAAGGCGGCGGGGCTGGAGAAGGGGGCACAAAAGCCTGGCCGGGAGAAGGTGGGCCGCATCACCTGGCAACAGGTTTTGGAGATCGCCAAGCAGAAGATGCCCGACATGAACACCACCGACCTCGAGGCCGCCGCCCGCATGATCGCCGGGTCAGCCCGTTCCATGGGGGTGGAGGTGGTGGGCGCCCCGGAGGTGAAGGATGCCTAAGCACGGCAAGCGCTACCGGGCCCTTTTGGAAAAGGTGGACCCTAGCAAGGTCTACACCATCGACGAGGCCGCCCGGCTGGTGAAGGAGCTGGCCACGGCCAAGTTTGACGAGACCGTGGAGGTCCACGCCAAGCTGGGCATCGATCCCCGCAGGTCCGACCAGAACGTGCGCGGTACGGTTTCCCTCCCCCACGGCCTGGGCAGGCAGGTGCGGGTTTTGGCCATCGCCAAGGGGGAGAAGATCAAGGAGGCCGAGGAGGCGGGGGCCGACTACGTGGGCGGGGAGGAGATCATCCAGAAGATCCTGGAAGGCTGGATGGATTTCGATGCGGTGGTGGCTACCCCGGACGTGATGGGGGCGGTGGGTTCCAAGCTGGGCCGGATCCTGGGCCCGAGGGGGCTTTTGCCCAACCCCAAGGCGGGTACCGTGGGCTTCAACATCGGGGAGATCATCAAGGAGATCAAGGCGGGCCGCATCGAGTTCCGCAACGACAAAACCGGGGCCATCCACGCCCCCGTGGGCAAGGTGAGCTTCCCCCCGGAGAAGATCGCCGAGAACATCCGGGCCTTTCTCCGGGCCCTCGAGGCCAGCAAGCCCGAGGCGGCCAAGGGCACTTTCCTGCGCTCGGTCTACGTGACCAGCACCATGGGGCCCAGCATCCGCATCAACCCCCACTCCTGAGGGCGGTCTTCTGGGGGCCTGGCTTGACGCCAGGCCCCCCACCTTTTAAACTCCTCTATGGCACCCCGGGCGCTACGGCGCCCAGGCCAAAGACAGCGGGGGGCCTAAGGCCTTAAACATCCCGCCGAGGCGCTTTCAGGGGGAGCGTTTCGCAGAAATCCCGAAAAGTCGGCTGGGGTTCCCCTGCCCCAAAGGGAGGAAGGCGTGCCCAACAAGCGTAACGTTGAGCTTCTTGCCGCCCTCAAGGAGAGCCTTGAGCGGGCCCATGGCTCCTTCTTCCTGGTGAACTACCAGGGGCTTTCCGCCAAGGAAACCCATGCCCTGCGTCAGGCCCTCAAGGAGAAGGGGGCCAGGCTCTTTGTGGCCAAGAACACCCTGATCCGCATCGCCCTCAAAGAGCTGGGCCTCCCCGAGCTGGATGGCCTTCAGGGGCCTAGCGCCGTGGTCTTTTACCAGGATCCGGTGGCTGCGGCCAAGGCCCTTTCGGAGTTCGCCAAGAAGAACCCCAAGGGAATTCCTGAGGCCAAGGGCGGGCTTTTGCAGGGCCAGGTGCTTTCGGCCAAGGACGTGGTGGCCCTGGCGGAGCTTCCCACCATGGACGAACTCAGGGCGGAGCTTTTGGGCGTCTTGCAGGCGCCCATGGCGGAACTCCTGGGGGTCCTGGGCGGCGTGGCCCGCGAGCTGGTAGGCATCCTGGAGGCGTACGCGGAGAAGAAGGCGGCATAGGAGGTGGAAGATGGCTTTGGACATCGAACGCATTAAGGAAGAGCTCTCTCAGGCTACGGTTTTGGAACTCAAGCAGCTCATCGATGTGCTCAAGGAAACCTGGGGCGTGACGGCGGCGGCCCCGGTGGCGGTGGCGGCAGCTCCTGCTGCGGCCCAGGCGGCGGCTCCCGTGGAGGAGAAGACGGAGTTCGACGTGATCCTCAAGGACGCCGGGGCCAAGAAGCTGGAGGTCATCAAGGAGCTTCGCGCCATCACCGGTCTGGGCTTGAAGGAGGCCAAGGACCTGGCCGAGAAGGGTGGCCCCGTCAAGGAGGGTATCCCCAAGGCCGAGGCCGAGGAGATCAAGAAGAAGCTCGAGGCCGTGGGCGCGGTGGTGGAGCTCAAGTAACCCTCCGCTTCCACGGGGTGCCCCCCAGGCCCAAAGGGCCTGGGGTTTTTGCGTGGGGGAGCACGGGAGGTCTTGGGGATTGGGGATAGCATGGAAGCCATGGCGGAACTTCCCCGGGTGGTGGTGGGTTTGACAGGGGCTAGCGGCATGCCCTACGCCCTGGACCTATTGGAAACCCTGCAGGGCCTTGCCGAGGTGCACCTGGTCTTAAGCCAGGGGGCCAAGCGGGTCTTGTGGGAGGAGATGGGCCTAAGCCCCAAGGAGCTTTACCCTTTGGCCAAGCGGGTCTACAAGGACGGCGACCTGGGTGCCCCCATCGCCTCGGGCTCCTTTCGCACCCAGGGCATGGTGGTGGTGCCCTGTTCCGCCAGCACCCTTAGCAAGATCGCCCTGGGCCTGGCGGATACCCTCCTCACCCGGGCAGCCTACGTCCACCTAAAGGAAAGGCGCCCCTTGATCCTGGTGCCCCGGGAGGCTCCTCTGCCCCTTCCCACCCTTAAGGCCATGGTGCGGGCGGCGGAGGCTGGGGCCCTGATCCTCCCGGCGAGCCCCGGCTTTTACCACCGGCCCAAGGAGATCCGGGAGCTTTTGGGCTTCATCACCCAGCGCATCCTGGACCACCTGGGCTTGAGCGCAGAGCGGGCTCCCCGCTGGGGTGAGCCCCCTTCCTGAGGGTGGGGAGGGCTTTCCCAAGGCCTTTGGCCTCCCCATGCATGACGCTTTTTTACGGGGGTGCGGTGATACGATATTCCCGATGACCCTCACTTCCGAGCAGAAGCTGGTGCTGGACACGGTACGGCAGGTGGCCAAGGAGGTCCTTTACCCCCTGGCCCCGGAGTACGACCGCAGGGGGGAGTACCCCTGGCCCCAGCTAAAGGCCTTGGCGGAGCTGGGCTTTTTGGGCATGACCACCCCGGAGGAATGGGGAGGGGTGGGCCTGGACTCGGTGACCTGGGTCCTGGCCCTCGAGGAGATCGCCGCCGCCGACCCCAGCGTGGCCGTGGTGCTTTCGGTGACCAGTGGCCTTCCCCAGTACATGCTCCTTCGCTTTGGCACCGAGGAGCAAAAAAAGAGGTACTTGGTGCCCCTGGCCCGGGGGGAGTGGATCGGGGCCTTCTGCCTCACCGAGCCCCAGGCGGGCTCCGATGCCGCCAGCATCCGCACGGAGGCCAGGAGGGTGCCCGGGGGTTTCGTGCTGAACGGCCAGAAAAGCTGGATCACCTCCGCAGGCCAGGCCCACCTCTACGTGGTCATGGCCAGGGGCGAGAAGGGCATCAGCGCCTTCCTGGTGGAGAAGGACACCCCCGGCCTTTCCTTTGGCCCCCCGGAGGAGAAGATGGGCCTCCACGCCGCCCACACCGCTGAGGTGCGGCTGGAGGAGGTCTTCGTGCCCCAGGAAAACCTCCTGGGCGAGGAGGGAAGGGGCTTGGCCTACGCCCTGGCAGGCCTGGATTCGGGCCGGGTTGGGGTGGCGGCCCAGGCGGTGGGCATCGCCCGGGGGGCCTTTGAGATCGCCAAGGCCTATGCCGATGAGAGGGAGCAGTTTGGCAAGAAGCTGCGGGAGCACCAGGCCATCGCCTTCAAGATCGCCGACATGCACGTGAAGATCGCCGCGGCCCGGGCCTTGGTGCTGGAGGCCGCCAGGAAAAAGGACTCCGGGGGGCGGTTCACCCTCGAGGCCAGCGCCGCCAAGCTCTTCGCCAGCAGCGTAGCGGTGGAGGTGACCCGGGAGGCGGTGCAGGTCCTGGGCGGCTATGGCTACCACCGGGACTACCGGGTGGAGCGCTACTACCGCGACGCCAAGGTGACGGAGATCTACGAGGGCACCTCGGAGATCCAGCGCCACATCATCGCCCGGGAGCTTTACCGGTAGGTTTCCCCGGGCCTTCCCTTTCTCATCCTCCCGCCTTAGGGTGGAAAGGGTATGGTCCGCCGCCTCCTCTCCCTTTCCCGGCCCCTCTACTGGCTTTACGAAAGGCGCCTCCTCAAGGAGGTGAAAGGGGGCCCGGTCCCCAAGCACCTGGGCCTCATCCTGGATGGGAACCGCCGTTACGCCCGGGCCTTGGGGCTTTCCCCCGCCAAGGGGCATGAGTTCGGGGTCCAGAAGGCCTACGAGGTCCTGGAGTGGTGTCTGGAGATGGGGATTAGGACCGTGACGGTCTGGGTCTTCTCCACGGATAACTTCCAGCGCCCGCCCGAGGAGGTGGAAACCCTGATGCGCCTTTTCGTGCGGGAGGCGGAGAGGATGGCGGAGGACCATCGCATCCTGGAGCACCAGGTGCAGGTGCGCTTCATCGGGCGGCGGGAGGGGTTCTCAGGGGAGGTGCTAAGGGCCCTGGAGCGCCTGGAGGAGCGCACCCGGCACCACCAGGGCATGGTGCTGAACATCGCCTTGGGCTACGGGGGACGGGAGGAGATCGTGGATGCGGTGAAAAGGCTCCTCCTGGAGGCTTGGGAAAGGGGTCTTTCCCCCAAGGAACTTTCGGAAAGGCTGACCCCTATGGACATCGCCCGCCACCTCTATACCGCAGGCCTTCCCGACCCCGACTTCATCATCCGCACCTCGGGGGAGATCCGGCTTTCCGGATTCCTCCTTTGGCAGTCCGCCTACTCCGAGTTCTACTTCGCCGATGTGCTCTGGCCGGAGTTCCGGAAGATCGACTTCTTGAGGGCTCTAAGGAGCTATCAGGCCCGCGAGAGGCGGTTTGGGCGTTGACAAAAAGGCGGGTTTCGTATACCCTTACAGGCAAGATGCTGGCCTTTGAGAAAAAACTCGGCCGCCGGGGGGTAGGGTAGCCCCAGAGGGTTTCCCATCCCCCGGCCCGAGCTCGGGCCGGTTTTCTTTTTGGGGAGGAGCGCATGCGGGAATGGAAGATTATCGATTCCACCTTAAGGGAAGGGGAGCAGTTTGAAAGGGCTAACTTTTCCACCCAGGACAAGGTGGAGATCGCCAAGGCCTTGGACGAGTTCGGCGTGGAGTACATCGAGGTGACCACCCCCATGGCCTCCCCCCAGTCCCGCAAGGACGCGGAGGTCCTGGCCTCCTTGGGCCTGAAGGCCAAGGTGGTGACCCATATCCAGACCCGGCTGGATGCGGCCCAGGTGGCGGTGGAGACCGGGGTACAGGGCATAGACCTCCTCTTCGGCACCAGCAAGTACCTCAGGGCTGCCCACGGGCGGGACATCCCCCGCATCATCGAGGAGGCCCGGGAGGTGATCGGCTTTATTCGGGAGAAGGCCCCCCACGTGGAGGTGCGCTTCTCCGCCGAGGACACCTTCCGCTCCGATGAGCACGACCTTTTGCAGATCTACCAGGCCGTCGCTCCCTATGTGGACCGGGTGGGTCTGGCGGATACCGTGGGCATCGCCACCCCCAGGCAGGTCTTCGCCCTGGTGCGGGAGGTCAGGCGGGTGGTGGGCCCCCATGTGGACATAGAGTTCCACGGGCACAACGACACGGGTTGCGCCATCGCCAATGCCTTTGAGGCCATAGAGGCGGGGGCTACCCATGTGGACACCACCATCCTAGGCATTGGGGAGCGGAACGGGATCACCCCCTTAGGGGGTTTTCTCGCCCGCATGTACACCCTGCAACCCGACTACGTGCGCAGGAAGTACAAGCTGGAGATGCTTCCCGAGCTGGACCGCATGGTGGCCCGGATGGTGGGGATCGAGATCCCCTTCAACAACTACATCACCGGGGAGACCGCCTTCAGCCACAAGGCGGGGATGCACCTCAAGGCCATCTACCTCAACCCCGAGTCCTACGAGCCCTATCCGCCGGAGGTCTTTGGGGTGAAGCGCAAGCTCATCATCGCCTCCAAGCTCACGGGCCGGCATGCCATCAAGGCGCGGGCGGAGGAGCTGGGCCTGCACTACGGGGAGGAGGAGCTGGCCCGCATCACCCAGCACATCAAGGCCTTGGCGGATCAGGGCCAACTCACCCTCGAGGAGCTGGACCGCATCCTGAGGGAGTGGATCACGGCATGAGGCTAGGCCCTTTAGAGCTTGCGGAACCCCTCCTCGGTGAGGCCGGTTTGCTTCTTCCTGAAGGTGCCCTGGGGGAGCCCTCCGCTATGGAAGGGAATCACCGCGATCCGGCCATCGGGATGAGCGTAAAGCCGGTGCCCCCCTCCCCTCATGCGCTCCGCAAACCCCAGGCGCTGGAGCTTCCGGGCCACCTCCTCGGGCCTAGGCGGCATCTACCCCCACCGGCACCGTACGGACATCTTTGGGAAGGGGGCGGCCCATATCCCTCAGGTGGGCCAGCACCAACCCCAGGGCTTCTTTGGCGTGGGCCAAGGCTTCCTCGGGGGTTCGGCCAAAGGAATGGGCTTCGGGAATGGCGGGAAACTCGGCCCGCCATACCCCGGGTTCTTCAGAGTCGGGATCGGCCCGGATCCAGGAGCGCTTCAGGTCTTCAGTGAAGGGGGCGGGCATGGGCATGACCTTAGCGGAAAAGATACTTTCCCAGAAGGCGGGAAGGGAGGTAAGGGCTGGGGAGCTGGTGGTGGTGGAGGTGGACCAGGTCATGGTGGTGGACTCCATCGCCGGAAGCTTCTTCAAGCGCCTGGCGTACCTGGAGGCCACCCCCCGGTACCCGGAAAGGGTTTCCATCGTCATCGACCACGTGGCCCCGGCGGCCAACCTCGAGGTGGCCAAAGCCCAGAAGGAGATCCGGGAATGGGGCAGGAAGCACGGCATCCGGGTCTTTGACGTGGGGAGAGGGGTGTGCCACCAGGTGCTCATCGAGGAGGGCCTGGCCCAGCCGGGTTGGATCGTGGTGGGGTCGGACTCCCACTCCACCACCTACGGGGCGGTGGGGGCCTTCGGCACGGGCATGGGGGCCACGGATATCGCCCTGGCCGCCGCCAGCGGCCGCACCTGGTTCAGGGTGCCGGAAAGCGTCAAGGTCACCTTCCGCGGGGCCCTTCCCCGGGGGGTTACGGCCAAGGACGCCGCCCTGGAGATGGTCCGCCGCCTTACCGCCGAGGGGGCCACCTATATGGCGGTGGAGATCCACCTCACCGAGGGGGCAGAGTCCCTGAGCCGGGGCGAGCGCATGACCCTGGCCAACCTCACCGTGGAGGCGGGGGCCAAGGCGGGGTTGGTGGTGCCCTCGGGGGAGATCCTAAAGCTTTACCGGGTGCCCGACTGGCTCTACCCCGACCCCGATGCCCGGTATGTGCAGGAGGTGGAGATTGACCTCCCCACCCTCACGCCCCGGGTGTCCGTTCCCTTCCATGTGGACAACGTGCAGGAGGCCTCCTCTGTCCGGGGCAAGCGGGTGGACCAGGTGTTCATCGGCACCTGCACCAACGGGCGCCTCGAGGACCTGAGGGCCGCCGCCGAGGTGCTAAGGGGGCGAAAGGTGGCCCCGGGGGTGCGCCTTCTGGTCATTCCCGCCAGCTCCCAGGTGTTGGAGGAGGCCACCCGGGACGGCACCCTTCTCACCCTCCTGGAGGCCGGGGCCACCCTCGGCACCCCCGGGTGCGGTCCTTGCATGGGGCGGCACATGGGGGTTTTGGCCCCGGGGGAGGTGTGCGTGTCCACCAGCAACCGCAACTTCCGGGGGCGCATGGGGGCTCCCGACGCCGAGATCTACCTGGCAAGCCCCCGGGTGGCCGCGGCCAGCGCGGTGGCCGGGTACATCGCTACCCCCGAGGACCTGGCCCCTTTAGAGGAGGAAGCCCATGCCTAGGGTTTGGAAGTTCGGCGACCACATCAACACCGACGACATCCTTCCCGGCAAGTACGCCCCTTTCATGGTGGGGGAGGAGCGGTTCCACACCTTCGCCTTCGCCCACCTGCGGCCCGAGTTCGCCAAGGAGGTGAGGCCTGGGGACATCCTGGTTTTCGGGAGGAATGCCGGGCTTGGCAGTAGCCGGGAGTATGCCCCGGAGGCCCTGCGCAAGCTGGGCATCCAGGTGGTCATCGCCAAAAGCTACGCCCGCATCTTCTTCCGCAATCTGGTGAACCTGGGGATCGTTCCCTTTGAATCGGAGGAGGTGGTGGATGCGCTAGAGGACGGGGATTTGGTGGAGCTGGATCTGGAAAGAGGGGTTTTGCTGCGGGGAGGGGAGCGCTTTGCCCTGCGTCCCCCGCCGCCCTTCCTCCTGGAGGCCTTGAGGGAGGGTTCCCTCTTGGACTACTACAAGAAGCACGGCCGCTTCCCGGGGGAGTAGACTGGGGTTTATGGAGGACCTGGAGATCACCTGCCCGGTGTGCGGCGAGGTCAGCGTGGTGCTGGCCGAGGACATGGAGACCCTGGAAGTAGGGGACGTGCTGGAGTGCGAGGCTTGCGGGGCCTTTTTGGAGGTGGTCTCCCTGGATCCCCTCGAGGTGGAGGTGACGGAGGAGGGCCTCGAGGCCTTCTTCGTGGACTGCCCCCGTTGCGGCTACACCTTAGAGGTATCCGAGGAGGATCGAGGCCAAGAGGTGGAGTGCCCGGAGTGCGGCTTCCGGTTTGTCCCTGACTGGAGCGAGTTAGACGAGGAGGACGAGGAATGGTAGCCACTTGCCCTGAATGCGGTGCGGAGCTTACCCTGGAGAACCCGGAGCTTGGGGAACTGGTGGTGTGCGAGGACTGCGGTGCGGAGCTGGAGGTGGTGGGGTTGGATCCCTTGCGCCTGGAGCCCGCCCCGGAGGAGGCTGAGGACTGGGGAGAGTGAGGCCATCCCCTTAGGGTAGGGAGCCTCGAGGCCCCGGGCCGGGTTTGCCCGGTCCGGGGTTCCTGGAAGGGGGAAGAGCCTTCGCCATGCTGGCCATCCTGTACGACCGCATCCGCCCCGACGAGAAGATGCTCTTTGAAAGGGCTGAGGCCCTGGGCATTCCCTACAAGAAGGTCTACGTTCCCGCCCTGCGCATGGTCCTTGGGGAAAGGCCTAAGGAGCTGGAAGGGGTCACGGTGGCCCTGGAGCGTTGCGTGAGCCAGACCAGGGGCCTGGCCGTGGCCCGCTACCTCACCGCCTTGGGCATCCCCGTGGTGAACCGGCCGGAGGTCATGGAAACCTGCGGGGACAAGTGGGCCACCAGCGTGGCCTTGGAGCGCCATGGCCTCCCCCAGCCCCGAACCGCCCTCCTCACCGATGCGGAGGAGGCCTTAAGGCTCATGGAGGAATGGGGCTATCCCGTGGTGCTGAAGCCGGTGATCGGGAGCTGGGGAAGGCTTCTCGCCAAGATCACCGACCGGGAGGCGGCCGAGGCCATCCTGGAGCACAAGGAGGTCCTGGGGGGGTTTCAACACCAGCTCCTTTACCTGCAGGAGTACGTGCGGAAGCCGGGGCGGGATATACGGGTCTTTGTGGTGGGGAATAGGGCCATTGCCGCCATCTACCGCAGAAGCCAGCACTGGATCACCAACACCGCCCGGGGGGGGCAGGCGGAAAACTGCCCCGTAACCCCAGGGATAGCGGAGCTTTCCGTGCGGGCGGCCCAGGCGGTGGGGGGCGGGGTGGTGGCCATTGACCTCTTCGAGTCCGAGAGGGGCCTTTTGGTGAACGAGGTGAACCACACCATGGAGTTCAAGAACTCCGTGCACACCACGGGGGTGGATATCCCGGGGGAGATCCTCCGGTACACATGGGAACAGGGGAGGGTTGCATGAATGCCGGGAAGAGAACCCTGTCCATCGTGGGGGCCTCGGGCTATGCGGGAGGGGAGTTTTTGCGCCTGGCCCTTTCCCACCCTCACCTCGAGGTGAAGCAGGTGACCTCGAGGCGCTTTGCCGGCGAGCCCGTGGCCTTCGTCCACCCCAACCTGAGGGGGAGAACCAACCTGAAGTTCATCCCCCCGGAGAGGCTGGAGCCCGCGGACATCCTGGTTCTCTCCCTGCCCCACGGGGTCTTTGCCCAGGAGTTTGAGCGCTATGCGGATCTGGCCCCCATCCTCATAGACCTTTCCGCGGACTTCCGCCTTAAGGACCTGGACCTCTACCGCAGGTACTATGGGGAGCACCCCAGGCCGGAGCTTCTCGGCCGCTTCGCCTACGCCCTGCCCGAGCTTTACCGGGAGAGGCTGAAGGAAGCGGACTGGATGGCGGGGGCCGGGTGCAACGCCACCGCCACGCTTCTGGGCCTGTATCCCCTCCTCAAGGGGGGGGTGTTGAAACCCGGGCCCATCTTCGTCACCCTCCTCATCTCCACCTCCGCGGCGGGGGCCGAGCCGAGCCCTGCCAGCCACCATCCCGAGCGGGCCGGCTCCATTAGGGTCTACAAGCCCACGGGCCACCGCCACACCGCGGAGGTGGTGGAAAACCTCCCGGGAAAGCCCGAGGTGCACCTCACCGCCATCGCCACCGACCGGGTGCGGGGCATCCTCATGACCGCCCAGGCCTTTTTGCAGGACGGCTGGAGCGAGCGGGATGTCTGGCAGGCGTACCGGGAAGCCTATGGGGGCGAGCCTTTCGTCCGCATCGTCAAGCAGAAAAAGGGCATCCATCGCTACCCCGACCCCCGCTTCGTCCAGGGCACCAACTACGCGGACATCGGCTTTGAGCTGGAAGAGGACACGGGGAGGCTGGTGGTGATGACCGCCATCGACAACCTGGTGAAGGGCACCGCTGGGCATGCCCTGCAGGCCCTCAACATCCGCATGGGCTGGCCCGAGACCCTGGGCCTGGACTTCCCGGGGTTGCACCCGTAGGCGCCAGGAGGGTTGCCGTGATCGTGGTCAAGGTGGGGGGTGCTGAAGGCATCAACTACGAGGCGGTGGCCAGGGATGCCGCCTCCTTGTGGAAGGAGGGGGTGAGGCTTCTTTTGGTCCACGGGGGAAGCGCCGAGACCAACAAGGTGGCGGAGGCCCTGGGCCACCCGCCCCGGTTCCTCACCCATCCCGGGGGGCAGGTGAGCCGCCTCACCGACCGCAGGACCCTGGAGATCTTTGAGATGGTCTACTGCGGCCTGGTGAACAAGCGCCTGGTGGAGCTTTTGCAGCGGGAGGGGGCCAACGCCCTGGGGCTTTCCGGGCTGGATGGGAGGCTTCTCCAAGGCCGGCGGAAGACCGCGGTGAAGTACGTGGAAGACGGCAAGATCAAGATCCACCGCGGGGACTACACGGGCACCGTGGAGCGGGTGAACCGGTCCCTGTTGGACCTTCTCCTTGGGGCGGGGTACCTGCCGGTCATCACCCCTCCCGCCATCAGCTACGAGGGGGAGGCCATCAACACCGATGGGGACCAGGTGGCGGCCCTTCTCGCCACCGCCTACCAGGCGGAGGCCCTGGTCTACCTTTCCAACGTGCCCGGCCTTCTGGCCCGCTACCCCGACGAGGCCAGCCTGGTGCGGGAAATCCCCGTGGATAGGGTGGAAGACCCCCAGTACCTGGCCCTGGCCCAAGGGCGGATGAAGCGGAAGGTGATGGGGGCGGTGGAGGCGGTGAAGGGGGGAGTGAAGCGGGTGGTCTTCGCCGATGCCCGGGTGGAAGACCCCATAAGGCGGGCCCTGGCCGGGGAGGGCACCGTGGTACGCTAAACCCATGGCGCGCTTTGCCCTGGTCCTCCACGCCCACCTCCCCTATGTGCGTTCCCATGGGATGTGGCCCTTTGGGGAGGAGACCCTCTACGAGGCCATAGCGGAAACCTATCTGCCCCTTTTAAGGCTCTTGGAACGGCTCCATGCCGAAGGGGTGGAGGCCCGGTTTACCTTAGGGATCACCCCCATCCTGGCGGAGCAGTTGGCCGATCCCAAGGTGAGGGAAGGCTTTTGGGCGTATGCCAGGGACCGGCTGGAGCGGGCCCAGGGGGATTATCTCCGCTACCAGGGGACGGACCTCGAGGCCAGCGCCCGCCACCAGGTGGCCTTCTGGGAGCTCACCCTGGATCACCTTCACCACCTGAAGGGGGACCTCCTTTCCGCCTTCCGCAAGGCCCAGGACCGGGGCCAGGTGGAGCTTCTCACCTCCAGCGCCACCCACGGGTACTCCCCCCTTCTGGGGTACGACGAGGCCCTTTGGGCCCAGATCAAAACCGGGGTGGCCACCTACCGCCGCCACTTCGCCAAGGATCCCACGGGCTACTGGCTTCCCGAGATGGCCTACCGGCCTAAAGGCCCCTGGAAACCCCCTGTGGAAGGGGCGCCGGAGGGGGTCAGGCCGGGGGTGGATGAGCTCCTCATGCGGGCGGGGATCCGCTACACCTTTGTGGACGCCCACCTGGTCCAGGGGGGGAGGCCCCTTTCCCCTTACGGGGAGGCCTCCTTGGGCCCGGTGGAAAGCGCCGAGGCCACCTACTACGTCCACGAGCTGGAGTCGGGCCTTAGGGTTTTGGCCCGCAACCTGGAGACCTCCTTGCAGGTCTGGAGCGCCGACTACGGCTACCCGGGGGAGGGGCTTTACCGGGAGTTCCACCGCAAGGACCCCATCTCCGGCCTCCACCACTGGCGGGTCACCCACCGCCAGGCAGACCTCTCCGCCAAAGCGCCCTACGATCCCGAGGCGGCCTTTCTCAAGGTGAAGGAGCATGCTGCCCACTTCGTGGACCTGGTGGAGGGGTTGTCGCGGGGGCACCCGGATGGGGTGATCCTGGCCCCCTACGACGCGGAGCTCTTCGGCCACTGGTGGTACGAGGGGGTGGCCTGGTTGGAGGAGGTGTTGCGGCTTCTGGCCCGAAGGAGAGGGGTCCAGGCGGTCACGGCCAAGGAGGCGGTCCAGGGCAAGGCGGTGCGCTCGGCGTTGCCTGAGGGTTCCTGGGGCCGGGGCGGGGACCACCGGGTCTGGCTCAACGAGGCCACCTTGGACTACTGGCGCACGGTGTACCGGGCGGAAGGGGCCCTGCGGGAGGCGGTGCGCCAAGGTAGCCTGCCCCCCAGGGTGCTCCAGCAGGCCATGCGGGAGCTCTTGCTCCTCGAGGCCTCCGACTGGCCCTTCCTCATCGATACCGCCCAGGCGGCGGAGTACGCCAAGGAGCGTTATCAAGGGCATGCCGAGGCGTTCTTTCGGCTCCTCCGAGGGGCGTCCTTGGAGGAGCTTAAGGCCTTGGAGGAGCGGGATAACCCCTTCCCGGAGGCGGACCCCAGGCTTTACCTGGAGCCCAGCGCCGCCTTTCATGGGGGTGTAGGCTAGGTCCGTGATCCGGCACGCGGTCTTGCAGTTCCGCCCGGAGAAGGCCAGGGTTGAAGAGAACCTGGCCCGCTTGGCGGAGCGCCTCGAGGCCCTCCGTCCCCATGCCCCCGAGGTGGTGGTCCTTCCCGAGGCCGCCTTGACCGGGTACTTCCTGCAGGGAGGGGTACGGGAGCTGGCCCTTACCCGGTATGAGCTTTTGGAGCTCCTCTCAGGGGTGCACCGGGCCGTGGGGTGGGAGGGGCTTTTGGATGTGGTGGTGGGCTTCTATGAGCGGGATGAGGGGGCCTATTACAACAGTGCCGCCTACCTCGAGCTTCCCCACCGCGTGGTTCACGTGCACCGCAAGGTCTTTCTGCCCACCTACGGGGTTTTTGACGAGGAGCGCTACCTGGCCCGGGGCAGGCGGGTGGAGGCCTTTAACACCCGTTTCGGCCGGGTGGCCATGCTCATCTGCGAGGACTTCTGGCACTCCATCACCGCGGCCATCGCCGCCTTGGATGGGGCGGAGACCATCTACGTGCCGGCGGCAAGCCCGGCCCGGGGCTTCCAGGGGGAACGCCCAGAGAACGTGGAGCGCTGGCGAACCCTGGCCCGGGCGGTGGCGGCGGAGCACGGGGTGTACGTGGTACTCTCCAGCCTGGTGGGGTTTGAGGGAGGGAAGGGGATGAGCGGGGGAAGCCTGGCGGTGGGGCCCGAAGGGCGGATTCTGGCCGAGGCCCCCCTCTTTGAGGAGGCCGCCCTGCTCTTCCACCTGGACCCTGGGCGCATTCCCCCGGTGCGCTACGATAGCCCCCTGCTTTCGGACCTCGAGGCGGCCCTTCCCCTTCTCCTCCCGGACCTGGAGAGGGTTCTTGGAAGGGGGAGAGGATGAGGATCCTTCAGGCGCCCAAAGCCCAAGAAAACCTAGAGCTTAACTGGCCCCTGGTGGTGGATTTCCTCACCCGCTTTATCCAGGAGGAGCTTTCCTGGCGGGGCTACGGGAAGGCCATCGTGGCGGTATCCGGAGGGGTGGACTCCGCCACCACCCTGGCCCTGGCGGTGCGGGCCCTAGGGCAAAAGCAGGTCCATGCCCTTTTCCTCCCCCACCGGGACTCCAGCCCCCTTTCCCGGGAGCACGCCCATCTGGTGGCGGAAACCTTTGGGGTGGACCTGGAGGAGGTGGACATCACCCCCATGGTGGAGGGCTACGCCGCGCAAACCCCGGACCTCACCCCCCACCGCAAGGGCAACCTCATGGCCCGGGTGCGGATGATGGTGCTCTTTGACAAGTCCCAGGCCTACCAGGCCTTACCCCTGGGCACGGGCAACAAGACGGAAAGGCTTTTCGGCTACTTCACCTGGCATGGAGACGACACCCCTCCCGTGAACCCCTTAGGGGACCTGTACAAGACCCAGGTCTGGGGCCTAGCCCAGTACCTGGGGGTGCCGCAGGCGGTGGTGGAAAAGGTCCCCACCGCGGATCTCATCCCGGGCCAGACGGACGAGGGGGACCTGGGGGTGCGCTACCTCCGGGCGGATGTCATCCTGGAGCATTATCTGAAGGGCTACCCCGATGCCTACATCCAAAGCCTGGGCTACACCCAGGAGGAGATCGCACGGGTCAAGGAACGGGTAAACCGCACCCACTGGAAGCGGGCCCTTCCCACCGTGGCCCTTCTTTCCTCCACCGCCATCGGGGAGTTTTACCTGAGGCCCTTGGACTACCGGCCATGAAGGACGGGGAGCTCAGGACCTATTTGGGCCGGGCCCGGACCATCGCCGTCCTCGGGGCCCACCAGGACCCAACCCGCCCCGCCCATTACGTGCCCCGGTACCTCTGGGAGCAGGGGTATCGCATCCTTCCCGTAAATCCCCGCTTTGCCGGGGAGGAGCTTTTTGGGGCCCGGGTGGTGGCAAGCCTGGAGGAGATCGCCGAGCCGGTGGATATCCTGGATGTCTTCCGCCCCTCAGGGGCCCTTCTTGGCCACCTGCCGGAGGTCTTGGCCCTGAGGCCGGGCCTGGTGTGGCTCCAGTCCGGTATCCGCCACCCGGGCTTCGAAGAGGCCCTGGCGGAAGCGGGCATTCCCGTGGTGGTCGATCGTTGCCTCATGGTGGAGCACCGGAGGCTTTTCGGGGCCCCATGATCGTGGAGAAGCTCCAGAAAGCCCTTCTCGCCTGGTACCGGGAGAACCCCCGCTCCCTTCCCTGGCGGGGGGAGAAGGACCCCTACCGCATCCTGGTGGCCGAGGTCCTCCTGCAACAGACCCGCACCGCCCAGGCCATCCCTTACTACCACCGCTTCCTGGCCCGTTTCCCTACCCTGAAGGCCTTGCGGGAGGCTTCCTCCGAGGAGGTGCTTAGGGCCTGGCAGGGGGCGGGCTACTACCGCCGGGCCCTTCACCTCCACCGCCTGGCCCAGGAGGTGGAGGCCCTGCCCCGAAGCCATGCCGAGCTTCTTAAGCTTCCCGGCCTGGGTCCGTACACGGCGGCGGCGGTGGCCTCTTTGGCCTTTGGGGAAAGGGTGGCGGCGGTGGACGGTAACGTGAGGCGGGTGCTTTCCCGGGTTTTTGCCCTGGAAAACCCCGCCCCCAGGGCGCTTTGGAACCTGGCCCAAGGCCTCCTGCCCCCAGGGGAAGCCCCGGGGGAGTGGAACCAAGCCCTCATGGACCTGGGGGCCACGGTGTGCCTGCCCCGGAGGCCCCTTTGCCCCAGGTGCCCCATCGCCCCCTTTTGCCGGGGACGGGTGGACCCGGGGCGTTACCCAGGGGGCAGGAAGCGGGAAGTGCGGGAGGAAGCCTTGGCGGCCTTGGTCCTTTGGGGGAGGGAAGGGGTTTACCTAACGAGGCTGGAAGGGCGCTTCGCCGGGCTTTACGGGGTGCCCCTCTTTCCCCAGGAGGAGCTTCCTTGGAGGGTGCGAGGCTTTGGGGTGGACCCTCGCTTCGCCGGGGAGGTGCGCCACGCCCTCACCCACCGCCGGCTCCGGGTGGCGGTGTATGTGGCCTCCTGGGATGGGGAGGGGATGGTTCCGGGGGAAAAACCCCTACCCAAGCTCATGGAGAAGGTGCTCCGCCAGGCGCAGGCCTTCTTGGCTCATGAGGGCATACTCCCCTTCCCGCACGCAAAGACCCACGGCGTAAAGCCCCTCGAGCCTGGTTAGACGGAAGGTGGCCTCCTCCCATTCCTCCGGATGGAAGGCATGGTAGCTGACGGTGTAGCCGGGGGTTCCCGGGGTTTCGGGTACCTCGCCCTCCCGCCTCAGGAAGCGGAAGCCTAGGGCCTGGAGGTGGAGGAAGAGGTCCGGATAGCTGGCCTCGGAGAGCCGGCCCGCCTCCTCCTCCACCCCGCCCATGCGGAGCCTGGCCCCAAGAAAGCTCCCCACCGCCAACACCACGCGGGAGGCCCTGGCCGGGGGGCCTTCCCACGTGCCCACCCCCACCACCCTTTTCCCCTCGAGGAGGAGTTCCGTGGCGGTGGCCTGGAAAAGGTGCAGGTTGGGCTGGTTTTCCAGGAGGTATTTGGCCCGGGCGTGGAAGGCCCAAAGCCGGGGATCGGCTGGGTCGTAGGCCCGGGCCAGGAGGCTTCCTTCCGGGAAGGGGGGCTTTGGGGGCAGGAAGGGCATCATCACCGAGTCCAGGCTCTGGGTGAGGAGGCCCACCCGCACCCCCCCCTCCGCCAAACGGTAGGCGGCCTCGCTTCCCGCAAAGCCCGCCCCCACGATGAGCACCTGGTAGTCCTGCATGGCAGGCGGAAGGATGGAAAAAAGGCCCTCGAGGGGCCTTGCACCCAGCCCTTTGGGCTGGGATGGCGGGCCGTGAAGGACTCGAACCTCCAACCCCCGGTTTTGGAGACCGGTGCTCTGCCAGTTGAGCTAACGGCCCCCGCCTTCAGGGATTGTAGCACACCCCTGGGAAAAGGCCAAGGGGCGCCTTCCTGTAGAATGGGGCCATGCTCTGGAGGTGGGCCCTGGTGGTCTTGTGGGTGTTCTTCCCCTGGAGCCTGGCCCAGGTGGGTTCCGGCCTGCCCCAAGGGGGTTCCCTCGAGGGGCCTTCCCTATCCCACACCGTGGCCCCGGGGGATACCCTGTTCTCCATCGCCCGGCGCTACGGCACCACGGTGGAGGAGCTCATGCGCCTCAATGGCCTGGATACCTTCCTCATCCAGCCGGGGCAGGTGCTTAGGCTTCCCCAAGAAGGGGAGCGCATCCACCTGGTGGTTCCCGGGGATACCCTGTTCTCCCTGGCGCGCCGCTACGGCACCACGGTGGAGGAGCTCATGCGCCTCAACGGGCTTTCCACGCCGGAGCTTAAGGTGGGCCAGGCCCTGAGGATCCCGGCCCAAAGGGGGGAGGACAGGGGCAAGGCCTCCCCAGAGCCCCCTCCCTCGTCCCCGGGCGGAGGCCATGCCCCCGACCAGGGGAAGCCTCCCCTGGCGGGCGAGGATTACGACCCGGAGAGCCCGCTTCTCAGAGTGGTCCTCCGCTACCTGGGGGTGCCTTACAAGTACGGGGCGAACTCTCCCACCTCCGTGGACTGTTCGGCCTTTGTGGCCCAGGTGTATGCCGAGCTGGGCATAGCCCTTCCCCGGACCACCCGGGAACAGTTTCGGGCCCTTCCCCCCGCCGAGGCCTTGCGCCCGGGGGACCTGGTCTTCTTCAGCTTTGGGGGGAAGGATGTCGACCACGTGGGCCTCTACCTGGGCCGGGGAGTCTTCGCCCATGCCAGCAGCTACGGGAGCCGGGTGGTGATCGAGAGCCTCGAGGCTCCCTTCTACCGGAAGGCCTACCGGGGCGCCCGGCGGGTGGCGCAGGAGGCCGGGAAGTAGGCCGCGCCTAAGGCCAGTCCTCCATCTCCCCCCGGGCCTTCCTTAGGGCGGTGAGGAGGGCCTCCCCAGGGCCTCCTTCCCCTCGGAAGGCTTCGGTTTCCCGCTCTAGCCAGGCCTCCCCCTTGCGGAAGAGGATGGCCCGGGCTTCCCCTTCCAGGGCCTCCGCCAACAGGGCGCCCAGGGAGTAGAAGGGGGAACCGGGGGGAAGGTCGGGATCCAGGCCCTGACGGGCCAGGGCCCGGCCGTAGGGCTTTTCCCTTTCCTCCATGGTTCCCCCTTGGGCGAAGTACCGCCTCAAAACCCTTCCCCAGTCCCCCACGCGGCTATAGGGGGCCATGGCCTGGAAGCCGGCCTCGAGGTCTTCCGGGCTGTAGGGCCGGTACCGGTTTTCGTGCACCACCAGCCTCCTCGGAAGCCGGGGCCTGGGGGGGCCTTCCTCGTCCGGGATGCCCACCGCCAGGCCCACCGCGGGGATAACCCCAGGGGGAAGCTCCAGGAGGTCCAGGAGCTCCTCCACCCCGTTCAGCACCCCTCCGACGAAGCAGACCCCGTAGCCCAGGGCCTCGGCGGTAAGGGCCAGGTAGCTGGCGGCAAGCCCCGCGTCCAAGAGGGCGAAGTGCAAGGCGGTTTTGGGCCAGAAGGCCATCCTCTCCCCCCGGTGGGCGAGAAGCCTTTCCAGGCGATGGATGTCCGCCAGGAAAAGGAAGAACTCCGCCGCCTGGCGGATGTGCTCCTGGTTGCCGGAAAGCTGGGCCACCCTTTCCCTAAGCCCTGGGTCGGTGATCCGGATGGCGCTATAAAGCTGGGCGCTGGCGTCGGTGGGGGCCCTTTGCAGGGCGAACAGAAGCTTTTCTAGATCTTTCTCAGGTATGGGCACGGGCTTAAAGCGGCGCACGCTTCGCCTTTGGGCCAGGATGGGAAGGAGGTCCACCGCCATCCCCCCCACTATAGCCCCAGCCAGGCCATGTACGCCCGCCACAGGGTTTCCCCGAAGAAGAAGGCCACCACGCCCCCCAAGGCCAGGTAGGGGCCGAAGGGGATTTTCCGTTGCCTAAAGGCCAGGCCCACCAGGGCCCCGGCGAAGACCCCTAGGAACAGGGCCAGGAGGCTGTAAATCCCAAGCCAGGCTCCCAAGGCTCCCAGAAGCTTCACATCCCCGTAGCCCATGGCCACGGGATCGGTTTCCCCCGCCTCCGCCTTTACCGCTACCTCCCCTTGGGGCTCCGTCCTGAGGGCCCAATAGAGCCCCCCAGCCAGGGCCAGGCCCCCTGCGGCCAGGAAGGACCCTTTGAGGGTACTTAGGAGCTCGGCCCCCAGGTAGGGGGCCAGGATCCAGGCCAAGGGCAGGAGGGGCAGGGTTATCCGGTCGGGAAGCACCACGGGTCTTCCCGTGCGCCCCGAAAGGGCCCAGGTGAGGGAGGCCAGGGCCATCCCCACCCCAGCGCCCAAGAGGGCACCGAAAAGGGCGGCCATGTGCACCTGATGGGGCCCCACGGGTACCTCTGCCCTGGCCTCGCGGAAGCGCCTTAGGAAAAACCCCCCGTACCCCGCCACCAGCCCCAGGACTCCAGCGGAGATCAAAGCCCCGTCCAGGGCCTCGGGAAAGGGGCGGGGGAAGGAAAGGAGGTAGGCAGAGGCGAGCCCCAGGAAAAGGAGACCGTAGGTGAGGGAATCGGGGAGCTCAAGGGTGTCCAGGTCTATGAAGGAAAGGGCCACCAGGAAGGCCAGGAAGGCGAAGGTGAGGAAGGCCTGGGGCGAGGGAGGGTAGAAGAGGGCCACCAGGGCAAAGAGCAGGCCCGTGAGGGCCTCCACCAGGGGGTAGCGGGGGGATATGGGGCTATGGCAGTAGCGGCACCGTCCCCTAAGGGCCAGGTAGGAGAACACGGGAACCAGGTCCTTGGGGGCCAGGCGGTGGCCGCAGGCGGGACAACGGGAGGGCGGGAAGACGATGGACTCCCCTTTGGGCAGGCGGTGGATCACCACGTTCAGGAAGGAGCCCACCGCCAGGCCAAGGAGCAGGGCAAAAAGGGGCCACATGGGAGCATTGTAAGACCCAATACCCGGTCTTCCGGCAAGCGGCCCAAGCCCCATACCTGCCCGGGAAGCCTCGAGGGTTTCCTCTTTGGGGCCCCTACCCCAAATGAACGGCTTTGGGGCCCCTACCCCAAATGAACGGCTTTGGGGCCCCTACCCCAAATGAACCGCCCCCTGCCCCAAGGGGGCCACCCCTCTTGGGGAGGCCAAGGGGATCAGGCTTGGGGGGAGAGGTTTTCGGGTTCATTGGGGCGGTCAGCGTCGTCAAAAAGAAGGGCCAGAAGGAAGAAGAGGAGCACCCCCAGCAAGGACCAGGCCCCACCAAGGCTGAAAAGCCATACGGCCAGCAGTCCGATTCCGAGGGTCAGGGCCGTTCTCATAAGAATATCCTAACATACCAATGTCATGAATAAGTAAAGACTTTATTTGGCTGGGGGGCCTGGGATCAGGAGAGTTTCATGGGCCTTTAACACCACGAGGGGTATGATGCTTCCGTGACGCCGGAAACCGCTTATCAGGAGCTTTTGGAGTTCCAGAGGGAAACCGCCTACCTGGCCTCCCTGGGGGCCCTGGCGGCTTGGGACCAGCGCACCATGATCCCCAAGAAGGGGCACGAGCACCGGGCGAGGCAGATGGCAGCCCTAGCCCGCCTCCTTTATCAACGGGCCACGGATCCCAGGGTTGGGGAGTGGCTTTCGGCGGTGGAGGGTTCCCACCTGGTGCAGGATCCCCTTTCCGATGCCGCGGTCAACGTCCGGGAGTGGCGGCAGGCCTACGAGCGCACCCGGGCCATCCCCGAAAGGCTGGCGGTGGAGCTGGCCCAGGCCCAAAGCGAGGCGGAGAGTTACTGGGAGGAGGCCCGTCCCAGGGACGACTGGCAGGGGTTCTTGCCCTACTTGCGCCGGGTGTTCGCCCTCACCAAGGAGAAGGCGGAGATCCTCTATGGCCTTCCCCCGGCTCCCGGGGACCCTCCCTATGGGGAGGTTTACGACGCCCTTTTGGATGGGTTCGAGCCGGGGATGCGCTCCGGGGAGCTTTTGCCCCTTTTCAGCCAGCTGAGGGAGGGGCTCCAGGGGCTTTTGGACCGGATCCTGGGGAGCAGCCGGAAACCCGATACCCGCATCCTGCACCGTCCCTATCCCAAGGAGGCCCAGAAGGCCTTTGCCCTCGAGCTCCTCGCCGCCTGTGGTTACGACCTCGAGGCGGGCCGCCTGGACCCCACCGCCCATCCCTTTGAGATCTCCATCGGGCCCGGGGACGTGCGCATCACCACCCGTTACTTCGAGGACTTCTTCAACGCCGGCATCTTCGGCACCCTGCACGAGATGGGCCATGCCCTCTACGAGCAGGGCCTGCCCAGGGAGCACTGGGGGACCCCAAGGGGGGAGGCGGTCTCCTTGGGGGTTCACGAGTCGCAAAGCCGCACCTGGGAGAACCTGGTGGGCCGCTCCCTGGGCTTTTGGGAGCGGTTTTTCCCCCGGGCAAAGGAGCGCTTCCCAAGCCTCCAGGGCGTGGCCCTGGAGGACTTCCACCGGGCCATCAACGCCGTGGAGCCCTCCCTCATCCGGGTGGAGGCGGACGAGGTCACCTATAACCTTCACATCCTGGTGCGCCTGGAGTTGGAGCTTCTCCTTTTCCGGGGGGAGCTTGCCCTGGAGGACCTCCCCGGGGCCTGGACGGAGCGGTACCGAGCCTACCTAGGGGTGGCCCCTAGGGACTACAAGGACGGGGTAATGCAGGACGTGCACTGGTCCGGGGGGCTTTTCGGCTACTTCCCCACCTACACCCTGGGTAACCTCTACGCCGCCCAGTTCTTCCAAAAGGCCCAGGAGGAGCTTGGGGACCTCGAGGCCCAGTTCCGCCGGGGGGAGTTCCATGCCTTTCTGGGCTGGACCCGTAGGAAAATCCACGCCGAGGGAAGCCGCTTCCGCCCCAAGGCTTTGGTGGAGCGGGTGACCGGTGCACCCCCCAGCGCCCGGCCCTTCTTGGCCTACCTGGAGGGGAAGTACCGGGCCCTCTACGGTTTCTGAGGGCGAGGCCAGGTGGGGAGGAGGGCCAGAAAGAGGAGAACGCTGGCCGTCCAAAGGGCCCCCTCCCCTCGCCCCGCCGCCTCCGCGAAGAACCCGGCCACGGCAGGCCCCGCCGCCTGGCCCAGGGCGAAGGCTGCCGTGGAAAGCCCCATGGCCCGGGGCCAGGCGGAAGGGGGGAGGAGGGTGCGGAAGGCCTGGGTGAGGGCGGTGATCACCCCCAGGAAGGCAAGTCCGAAGAGGAGGGCGCTGAGGGCGGGAAGGTGCAGGGCCAGGGGAGGAAGGCTCCCCAGAAACAGGACAGAGAGCACGTGGAAAAGCCCCTTTCTCCCCCCTACCCGCTCCACCCAGGGTCCCCAAACGGGTCCGGTCAGGAGGGCTCCCAGGCCCAGGAGGCCGAAGAGGGTAAGGGAATCCCCCACCACCGCCGCCACGAAGGTCATGTAGCCGATGTACCCTGCCCCGTAAAGGCCATAGGCCAAAAGTAAGGGAAGGATGGGCCCTAGGCTTCCCTCGCCTTGGACGGGGGGTGGGGGTTCTTTCAGAATAGGCCAGGAAAGAAGGGTGGGCAGGCCCAGGAGGAGGCTATAAAGGCCCAGCCTGGCCCAGGCCCCCAAGGGCTCGGCGGCTCCCCAAAGGAGCCACGGGGCCAGGAGAAGCCCCAGGCCCACGCCCCCGTAGTAGACCCCCAGGGTTCGCCCAGAGCTGCCCACGGCCATGAGGAGAGCCGCCCCTCCCACGAAGACCAAGGCGCCGAGAAAGCCCTGGAGAAACCGCAGGCTGAAGGCCAGGGGGAGGTTTCCCATCCCCGTGAGGGCCAGGATGGGGCCCTGCAGGAGGAGGGCCAGGAAAAACCCGTTCCGGTAGCCCACCCAGCCCAGGAGGCGGTGGCTGAAAAAGGCCCCCACTAGGTAGCCCAGGGTGTTGGCGCTTCCCAGGATCCCCGCTTGGGCGTAGGAAAGTCCCCAGGTGCTTTGCATGAGGGGCAGGACCAGGGCGTAGGCGAACCGCCCCAGGCCCAGGGCTAGGGCGGGTCCCAAGGCCAGGAGGAGAAGCCTAATGGCCATGCAGAAGCCCCTGTTTCTTGGCCCGATGTACCGCCCGTCCAAAGAGGAAAAGACCCAAGCCCAAGTAGAGGAAGGCGTTCAAAAAGGCTACAAGAAGGCCCCAAGGGTCCAAGGGGGCTCCTTGAGCCAGCATGCCCCGGGCCAAGGAGGCTCCTGGGGCCATGGGTAAGAGGAGAAAGGGCCCCGTGCCTGGGGCCTGCAAGAGAAAGAGCAAGAGGAACTGAGAAAGGCCCAGAAGTTGGTTGATGCGCTTATAAAGGAGGGCCAGGCTTCCCATGGCGAAGCCCAAACCATACCCCCCCAATAGGACGGCCAAAAAGGGGAGGACCACTCCGGGATGGAAGGAAAGCCGAGCCCCAGTGAGGGTGGTGAGCACCATGGCGATGAGAAAAACCAAAAGCCCCTGGGTGAGGAGCCCGGAAAGGTTCCGCACCAAAAAGAGAGGAATCGGCCCGTAGGGGGAAAGGAAGACCTGCTCCAAGGTTCCTGTTTGCGCCTCCTCCATGAGGCCAAAGGAAAGGCTGTTATAGGCAAACAGGGCGAAGGTCCAAAGCAGGTATCCCACCAGGACCGCCTCCAACCGGCCCCCGAACTCTGCTCCCGGTCCGGCGAGAAAGCGGGCTCCCAGGAAGAGAAGGTAGAAAATGACGCTTAAGGTAACCACCGCCCCCAGGAGCTCCAGGGGGTAGCGGCGCAGGGATAGGAGGTTTCGCCAAAACTCCGCCAGGAAAAGGTCAAGCATGGCCCACCACCTTTAAAAATATTTCCAAAAGGTCCGCTTCCGCTTTGGCCACCTTTTTAAGGGGCAGGGGCTTTACAGCTTCCAGGACTTGCCAGAGGGCCTGGGCATTGCCGCGAAAGAAAAAGGGACCCTCTCCTTCCACCCCCAGAGCACGTAACTGCTTTATGACCTCGAGGGGCGGCTTTTCCTCCAGCTCCAACACGTAGTGCTCGCCGGCGAAGCGGGCCAGGAGGCCCTCCTTGGTTTCTTCTACCACCACTTCCCCTCGGTGGATGATGGCCACCCGGTCCGCCAGGGCTTCAGCCACCTCCATCTGGTGGGTGGTGAGGAGAATGGCCTTGCCCGCTTGGGCCAGGGTGCGGATCTTGTCCCGCATCAGCAAGGCGGTTTCTACATCCAAACCCAGGGTGGGTTCGTCCAGCAGAAGCACCTCGGGGTCGTGGATCAAGGCCTGCAAGAGGGCCAGCTTTTGCTGCATCCCCCGGGAGAGGTGACGCACCTCGGTGTGGGCTTTTCCCAGAAGGGCGTACTCCTCCAGAAGTTCCCAGGCCCGTTTCCTGGCTACGGCAAGCCGCAGGCCTCGGGCCACTCCGAAGTAGACCAGATTTTCCAGGGGGGTAAGCCGCCAGTAGGTGTTGCGGTTGCCCTCCAAGACCGCCCCCAGGTGCTTCAAAGCCAAAGGCTCCCGAAAGGGATTTTTCCCCAAAAGGTGCACCTCGCCCCGGTCGGGGAGGAGGAGGCCCGAAAGCATCTTCACCGTGGTGCTCTTGCCGGCGCCGTTTTTACCCAAGAACGCCAGGATCTCGCCAGGGTGCAGGGTGAGGTGGACGTTTTTGACCGCCTCGAGGGCCCCAAAGCGCTTGTACAAACCGTGGGCCTCCAGGTAGGGATGGGCCACCCTAGCCTCCCTTTCGCGTCCAGCGGGTTTGGTCCCGCTCCCGGTACTTGGCCATGGCCTTGAGGAAGGCTTCCTCCAGGTCGATGCCTTCCCGGTTGGCCAGGGAGATGAGGACGAAGAGGAGGTCGGCGAGCTCCATGGCCAGATCCCCTTCCTCCTCCCCTGGCTTGGGCTTTTTCCCATGGCGGTGGGCCAGGACCCGGGCCACCTCCCCTAGCTCCTCCGCAAGCCGGGCCAGCAGGAGGAGGGGAGGGAAGTACCCTTCCTCAAACTGCCCGATCCAGGCGTCCACCTGCCTTTGGGCCTCCTTAAAGGTAAGGGCTTCCATGGGAAGGAGCATACAATGGCCCCATGAAGGCCTTGGCCCTCATCGCCCACGATGCCAAAAAGGACGATATGGTAGCCTTCTGCCAACGGCATCGGGAGCTCCTTTCCCGCTTTCCCCTCTTGGCCACGGGCACCACGGGAAAACGCGTTGCGGAGGCCACTGGGCTAAGGGTGGGAAGGGTGCTTTCCGGCCCCTTGGGAGGGGACATGCAGATCGGGGCCAGGGTGGCTGAGGGAAAGGTGCTATGCGTGCTTTTCTTCCAAGACCCCCTCACCCCCAAGCCCCACGAACCCGATGTTCAGGCCCTTATGCGGGTGTGCAACGTGCACGGGGTGCCTTTGGCCACCAACCTCGAGGCGGCGGAGGCCCTCATCCCCTGGCTGGCCGCCCAAGCGGGCTAGAGGGTTTTGCGGTAGGCCAAAGCCTCGGCCACGTGGCCTTCCCCCACGTGGTCCGCTCCTTGCAGGTCGGCGATGGTGCGGGCTACCCGGAGGAGGCGGTCGTAGCTTCGCGCGGAAAGGAGCATCCGCTTGGCTGCCGCCTGGAGAAGGTTTTCCGCTCCCGGGGTCAGGCCCACGTGCTCTCTTAGAGCCTTTCCCGCAAGCTCCCCGTTGGGCCTTCCCTGGCGGGAGAGCATCCTCTCCCGGGCCCTTAAGACCCGCTCCTTCACCGCCTCGGTGCTTTCCCCTTCGGGGGCGCGGGCCAGCTCGGCTGGGGTTAAGCGGGGCACCTCCACTACCAGGTCAAACCGGTCCAGGAGGGGTCCGGAGATCTTTCCCACGTAGCGCTGGCGGCTTGCGGGGGTGCAGGTGCAGGTCCGTTCTGGGTCCCCGTACCAGCCGCAGGGGCAGGGGTTCATGGCGGCCACCAGGAGGAAGCGGGCGGGGAAGGTGAGGCTGGCCCGGGCCCGGGAGACGGTCACCACCCCGTCCTCGAGGGGCTGGCGGAGGGCTTCCAGGGCATCCCGGGAGAACTCGGGGAACTCGTCCAGGAAGAGCACCCCCCGGTGGGCCAGGGAAACCTCCCCCGGCTTGGGGATGGCCCCGCCCCCGATGAGGCCGGCGTAGCTCACCGTGTGGTGGGGGGCGCGGAAAGGGGGGGTGCGCACCAGGCCCTTGAGGATCTGTCCGGCGGCGGAGTGGATGCGGCTTACCTCCAAGGCGGCCTCCTGGCCCAAAGGGGGGAGCAGAAAGGGAAGGCGCCTGGCCAGCATGGTCTTACCCGAGCCCGGGCTTCCCACCATGAGGAGGTGGTGGTAACCGGCAGCGGCGATCTCCAGGGCCCTTTTTGCCTTGGCCTGGCCCTTCACATCCCGGAGGTCCAAAGCCTCGAGGGCGACCACGGGGTCTTCGGGTGCCGCCCTCTTGGGCTCCTCTTCCCCCCTCAGGTAAGCCACCGCCTGAAGGAGGCTTTCCGCCCCGTAGACCTCCACCCCCTCCACCAAGGCAGCTTCCTTAGCGCTTTCCAGGGGAAGGAGGAGCCTTTTCCCTTCGCCCAAGGCCCCTAGGGCCAGGTTCACGGCCCCAGGCACCGGGCGTAGGGTTCCATCTAAGCCCAGCTCCCCGGCCACCGCCAGGCCGGTTAGGCTTTCCAGGGGCACCACCCCTTGGGCGGCCAGAAGCCCCAGGGCGATGGGAAGGTCAAAGTGGCTGCCCTCCTTGCGGAGCTCCGCCGGGGCCAGGTTCACCACCACCCGGGCCTGGGGGTAGGGGAAGCCGGAGTTCTTGAGGGCGGCCCTGACCCGCTCCCGGCTTTCCTCCACCGCCTTGTCCGGCAACCCCACCAGGGCGTAGCTGGGAAGCCCGGGGCTAACATCCACCTCCACGGTGACGGGAACCGCGTCCAGGCCGAAGAGGGTGTAGCTTCGCACCTGGGCTAGCATGGAGGGAGTTTAACGCAGAAGTGTTAGTTTTGCCTAGTGCCCCCTAACTTGCCAACAGGGGAACAACAGGCCTATAATCGCAACGGATGCCCAGAAGGCCCCTGGAGCCATATAACAAATATGGCCACCTGGTTAAGGAGCGTTGGGATGTGCTCCAGCGTTTAGAGGGCTTAGGTTTGGCCTTGGTGCACGGGGTTAACCGGGATAGGGTTCGACAGTAGCGCCTTCTTTTTCACCCCGAGGCCTTCAGGCCTAGAAGGGGCCGGTAGAGGAAAAGGGCCAGGAGCAACAGGGCCAGGAGGCCCGCGAAGGCGAAGGTGTACCCCATGGTCCCCACGGCCACCCCCACCCCCCACTGCAACAGGAAGGTGCCCCCAATGCCGAAGAGGTTCACCAAGGTGGTGCCCCGGCCCACCAGGTGAGGGGGCACCAGCTCCCGGGCCTGGGTGAGGGTAAGGATGTTGAAGGCTCCGAAGAATCCCATGAGGGGATAAGCGAGGGCAAGGGGCCCTAGGAGGGCGAGGAGGAGGCCCAGGGCGAAGAGAAGGGCCGCGCCTACCAGCACCTTGGCGGTGCCCAGGCGGTCGGCCAGGTAGCCGGATACCAAAAAGCCCAGGACCGCCCCCCCCGAGTAGAGGAGGAGAAGGTTTCCCACCTTCACCGCCTCGAGGCCCAGGGCATAGGCGTAAGCCCCGGCCCATAGGGTTTGCAAGGCCAGGAAGCTTCCCGCAAAGGCCAAGGCCAAAAAGGCCACCCGCAGGAGCCTGGGGTTGCCCAGGACTTCCCATAGCCCCCCACGCTCCCCACCCTTGGGCCAGGAAACCCCCGGGGGGGTGTTCCGCACCCCCAGGTGGATAAGAAGGGCCACCAGGACCACCACCCCTGCTCCTAGGAGGAAGACCCCCCGCCAACCCATGACCTCCTTCATGAGGGCTAGGGGTGTGGCCGCCAAAAGGCCTCCCGTGGCCCCCAGGCCCACCAGGAGGGTGGAAACGGTGGCGTAGGTCCTTGGGAACCACAGGCTAAAGGCCTTTAGGGAGCCCATGAGGGCGGCGGCCATCCCCACCCCGATCAGGGCCCGGCCCAGGGCCAGGGTGGGGAAGCTTTGCGCCAGCCCGAAGACCACGCTTCCCAGGGAAGCCACCAGGAGGAGGGCGGGGGTGATGATCCTGGGGCCGTACCGGTCCAGGAGGCTTCCCAAGGGGAGCTGCACCGCGGCGAAGGCGAGGTAGAAGAGGCTGGTCATAAAGCCCAGCTCCCCCGGGCCCAGGCCCAGCTCCTGGGAAAGGTCCTTGGCCAGCACCGCGTTGGCCGACCGGTAGAAGTAGGAGAGGAAGTAGCCCAAGGTGAAGAGGAGAAAAACCCGCGCTGCCATATCACCTCCGGTTCAGGGCCACCCCCAGGAGGATGAGGGTGCCGCCCAGAAGGCCCTCGAGGCTAAGGGGCTCCCCCGCCAGGGGCCAGGCGAAGAGGGCCCCGGCCACGGGTTCCAGCATGGCGGTGAGGGTGGCGTTCCGGGCGGGTACCGTGCGCACCCCCAGGAGGAAGAGGCTAAAGGGCACCACCGTGCCGAAGACCACCAGGTAGGCCACCGCCCCCCAGTCCCCAGGGTCCAAGGCCAGGACCCCAGGTAGGTTGCCAAGGAGGACCGGCAAGGAAAGGAGGCTCCCCACCCCCGTGGCCATCCCCAGGCTCACCAAGGGCGGCGTCTTGAGCCCGTGGGAGAAGGCGGCGTAAAGGGCGAAGGAAAGGGCGGAAAGGAGTCCATAGGCCACCCCCACGGGGCTTGCCGTGAGGCCCTTGGACCCCACCACCAGCACATAGGCTCCCAAAAGGGCCAAGGCCACGCCCAAAAGGGCTTTGCCGGGAAGCCTCTCCCCCCTTAAGAGGGCAAAGAGGGTGAGGAGGGCGGGGGCCAGGTACTGGAGAAAGATCCCGGTGGCCACGGTGGTGGCGTGGATGGCCAGGTAGTAAAAGGCCTGGGCCCCGGATAGGGCGAGCCCTACCCGGAGAAGCCGGGGCCACTCCTGGGGGGCCGGGGGAAGCCGGAGCACCAGGGGGAGAAGCAGGAAGAAGCTCAAGGTAAAGCGCAAGGGGATGAGGACCAAGGGAGGGATCTCCCCCATGAAGCGTCCGGCCAGGGCCCCACCCAGGCCCCAAAGGAAGGCGGCCAGGGCCACGTAGATCATCGCCGTGCCCCCACCACGGCCATGCCCACCCCGATGAGGAGGACCAGGGCTCCCAGGAGGACCTGGACCCCGGGAAGTTCCCCAAAGAGGAGGAAGGCCAGGAGGCTTGCCCCCACCGGCTCGAAGAGGATGGCCAGGGTGACCAGGACCGGGGGGATGTGCCGGGTGGCCCAGTTGAAGCTGGTGTGGCCCACAAGCTGCGGCAAAAGGGCCATGAGGAGGATGTAGCCGTAGACCGCCAGGGGGTAGCCCCCATATCCTCCGCCGAAGAGGTAGGGGAGGGGGAGGAGAAGGAGGGCCGCGGTGGTGTAGGCTATCCGCACGTACTCCAGGATGGAAAGGCCCCGCTTCTGGGCCTCCCGCCCCAGGAGGAAGTAAAGGGAGGCGGCCACCGCTCCCAGGAGGGCCAGGAGGTCCCCGAGGAGAGGATTGGCTCCCCCGCCTCCTTGGGCATCCCCCAGGCCGATCAGAAGCCCGCCCAAAAGGGCCACCGCAATCCCCAGCAAGGTTAGGCCGGAGGGAGCCTCCCGAAGGAAAAGCCAGCCGAAGAGGGTGACCCAGACGGGGTTGGTGGTGACCAAGGCGGTGCTGGCTGCCACCGAGGTGTAGGAGAGGGAGGTGATCCAAAGGGCAAAGTGCAGGGCCAGGGAAGCCCCGGCGGCCACCGCGTGGGGGACCCCCCTTCGGCTGGCCAGGGGTCTTCGCCAACTGGGAAGGAGGAGTAAGGCCGCCAGGCCCATCCTTCCCGCGCTCATCACCAGGCTAAAGGCCAGGCTTCTGTCCCCGGAGGCTGCCAGGGCCAGGCGCACCAGGATGCTGCCGAAGCTGATGGCGAAGATGCCCAGGAGCAGTACGGAGGCGATCTTGAGCCCTGAAGGCCGCATGGAGGCATTCTTCCATAAGGATTCGCTTCTGACCAGTGGGTCACCCTCGAGGCCGAGGACAGATGCCCGTGGCCCCATTGGTATACTGGCGCGGTAAGGAGGTCCTATGGTGACCATAGCGGTTCCCAAGGAAAGGGCTCCCGGGGAAAGAAGGGTGGCCCTGGTGCCCGAGGTGGTGGCCCGCCTGGTGAAGCAGGGGGCCAAGGTGCGGGTGGAAAGGGGTGCCGGGGAGGGTGCCTACCACCCCGACACCGCCTACCAGGAAGCCGGGGCCGAGGTGGTGGAGCGAGGAGAGCTTTTGCAGGGCGCCAACCTGCTTTTCACGGTCCAGCCGCCCCCTGAGGACCTGATCGGGGCCTTGGAGCCCGGGGCCATCGTGGTGGGGTTTGTCCAGGCCCATAAGAACCTGGACCTGGTGAAGGCCCTGGCCGCCAAAAAGGCCACGGTGATTGCCATGGAGCTCATCCCCCGCATCACCCGGGCCCAGAGCATGGACGCCCTTTCCAGCCAGGCCACGGTGGCGGGGTATTTGGCGGCCTTGCACGCGGCAAGGCTTTCCCCTCGCTTCTTCCCCATGCTGACCACGGCGGCGGGCACCATCCGCCCCGCCAAGGTGATGGTCATGGGGGTGGGGGTGGCGGGGCTTATGGCCATCGCCACCGCCAAGCGCCTGGGGGCCCAGGTCTTCGCCTACGACGTGCGCAAGGCGGCGGTGGAGCAGGCCCTCTCCCTGGGAGCCAAGCCCATTGAGCTTCCCATCAGCGCGGAAGGGGAGGGAGGCTACGCCCGGGAGCTCACCGAGGAGGAGAAGCGCATCCAGCACGAGGCCCTTAGGGAGCACGTGGCGGGGATGGACGCCATCATCACCACCGCCCAGGTGCCGGGCCGCCGGGCCCCCGTCCTCCTCACCGAGGACATGGTGGAGCGCTTGAAGCCGGGCACGGTGGTGGTGGACCTGGCGGCGGAATCGGGGGGCAACTGCGTGCTCACCAAGCCCGGGGAGGTGGTGGAGGTGAGGGGCGTGAGGATCTATGGCCCCTTGAACCTGCCCAGCGAGCTTTCCGTCCACGCCTCGGAGATGTACGCCAAAAACCTTTTGAACCTTTCCGGCCTGCTCATGGAAAAGGGCGAGTTCGCCCCCAAGTGGGAGGACGAGATCATCCAGGGGGCGCTTCTCATGAAGGAAGGCGAGATCCTACACGGGCCCACCAAGGCCCTCGTGGGAGGTGCGTGATGGAGTTTGGCTTCTGGTCTGCCCTTTACATCTTCGTGCTCACGGCCTTTTTGGGTTATGAGCTCATCACCCGGGTGCCGGTGATCCTACACACCCCCTTGATGTCGGGGTCCAACTTCATCCACGGGGTGGTGGTGGTGGGGGCCATGGTGGTCCTGGGGCATGCGGAAACCGGTTTGGAGAAGCTCATCGGTTTCCTGGGGGTCATCCTGGGAGCGGCCAACGCCGCCGGGGGGTATGCGGTTACGGTGCGCATGCTGGAGATGTTTGAGAAGAAGCCGGGCAAGGGGGGTGGTCAGTAATGGATCTAATCCAAGCAGCTTACTTCGTGGTGGCCATCCTCTTCATCGTGGGCCTAAAGCGCATGGCCCACCCCACCACGGCCAAAAGCGGCATCGTCTGGGCGGGATGGGGCATGGCCTTGGCGGTTTTGGCCACCTTCTTCTGGCCGGGGATGCACAACTTTGGCCTCATGCTCATCGCCCTTTTGGTGGGCTCGGTGGTGGCCTGGTGGGCGGCGGTCAAGGTGGCCATGACCGACATGCCCCAGATGGTGGCCATCTACAACGGCATGGGTGGGGGTGCGGCCGCCACCATCGCCGCAGTGGAGCTTCTGAAGGGGGCCTTTGAGAACCCGGGCCTCATGGCCTTGGCCATCCTGGGCGGTCTCATCGGCAGCGTGGCCTTCACGGGAAGCCTCATCGCCTTCGCCAAGCTACAGGGCATCATGAAAAGCCGGCCCATCCTCTTCCCCGGGCAGAAGGTGGTGAACGCCCTGGTGCTCCTCATCACCGTGCTTTTAGGCCTCTCCTTGCTCTGGAACGATCCCACCTTCAGCATCGTGCTCTTCTTCCTCCTGGCCCTTCTTTTCGGCATCCTCATGACCCTGCCCATCGGGGGCGGGGATATGCCCGTGGCCATCTCCTTCTACAACGCCTTCACCGGCATGGCCGTGGGCTTTGAGGGCTTTGCCGTGGGCAACCCGGCCTTGATGGTGGCGGGCACCCTGGTGGGGGCGGCGGGTACCCTCCTCACCGTGCTGATGGCCCGGGCCATGAACCGCTCCGTGTGGAATGTGCTGGTGGGCGGCTTTGGCGTGGAGCAGGAGGCGGGGGAGGTCAAGGGAAGCCTCAAGCCCATCGACGTGGAGGATGCCGCCGTCATGCTGGCTTACGCCGGCAAGGTGGTCTTCGTGCCCGGCTACGGCATGGCCCTCTCCCAGGCCCAGCACAAGGTGAAGGAGCTGGCGGACCTGTTGGAGAGCAAGGGGGTGGAGGTGAAGTTTGCCATTCACCCGGTGGCGGGGCGGATGCCCGGGCACATGAACGTGCTTTTGGCCGAGGCTGGGGTGGACTACGACAAGCTCAAGGACCTCGAGGAGATCAACCCCGAGTTCCCCACCGTGGACGTGGCGGTGGTCATCGGGGCCAACGACGTGGTGAACCCCGCCGCCCGCCGCCCGGGAAGCCCCCTTTACGGCATGCCCATCCTGGACGTGGACAAGGCCAAGAACGTCATCGTGATCAAGCGGGGGCAGGGCAAGGGCTTTGCCGGGGTGGAAAACGAGCTCTTCTACGCGGACAACACCCGGATGCTCTACGGGGATGCGCAAAACGTCCTCACCCAGCTTACCCAGGCCCTGAAGAAGCTTTAGAAGCCCCTGGCTACACCCCGGGGAAACCCCCCGGGGTTTTCTTCTTGACGCTTCCTGGGGCTTCCTGCTATAGTGCCTAGTGCGGTCGGTCCGCGGTAGCTCAGCTGGTAGAGCGGCCGGCTGTTAACCGGTTGGTCGCAGGTTCGAGTCCTGCCCGCGGAGCCAGATGGGGGCCTTAGGGCCCCCTGGGTCTTTTTTTAGGGGAGGAAAAGGGGTATAATCTTAGCCCGTGCGGCCTGCCGGGCCCGGAGAGGAGGTGTGGATGCGCAAGTACGAGGTGAACATCATCCTGAGCCCCAACCTGGACCAAAGCCAGCTCGCCCTGGAGAAGGAGATCATCGGGAAGGCCCTCGAGGCCCATGGGGCCCGGGTGGAGAAGGTGGAGGAATGGGGCACGCGCCGCCTGGCCTACCCCATCGCCAAGGACACCCAGGGCTACTTCCTCTGGTACCAGGTGGAGATGCCCGAGGACCGGGTGAACGACCTGGCCCGGGAGCTCCGCCTGCGCGATAACGTGCGCCGGGTCATGGTGGTGAAAACCCAGGAGCCCCTCCTCACCAGGGCGTAGACTGTTCCCATGGCAAGAGGCCTGAACCGCGTTTTCCTTATCGGTACCCTTACCGCCCGTCCGGACATGCGCTACACCCCTGGGGGTATGGCCATCCTGGAGTTGAACCTGGCGGGCCAGGATACCCTCACGGACGCCTCCGGCCAGGAGCGGGAGGTGCCCTGGTACCACCGGGTGCGCCTTTTGGGCCGGCAGGCGGAGATGTGGGGGGACATCCTGGAGAGGGGCCAGCTGGTCTTTGTGGAGGGCCGGCTGGAATACCGGCAGTGGGAGCGGGAGGGGGAGAAGCGGAGCGAGGTCCAGATCCGGGCGGACTTCATCGACCCCTTGGAGGGGCGGGGCCGCGAGACCCTCGAGGACGCCCGGGGCCAGCCCCGGCTCCGCCACGCCCTGAACCAGGTGATCCTCATGGGCAACCTCACCCGGGATCCCGAGCTGCGCTACACCCCCCAGGGGACGGCGGTGGCCAGGTTGGGCCTGGCGGTGAACGAGCGCCGCCCTGGCCAGGGGCCGGATGGGGAGAAGACCCACTTCATAGAGGTTCAGGCCTGGCGCGACCTGGCCGAGTGGGCCTCCGAGCTCAAGCGGGGAGAGGGGCTTTTGGTGATCGGCCGTTTGGTGAACGACTCCTGGACGAGCTCCACCGGGGAGAGGCGCTTCCAGACCCGTGTGGAAGCCCTCAGGTTGGAGCGACCCACCCGTGGGCCTGAGAGGACCGGCGGAAGCAGGCCCCAAGAGCCAGAGCGCTCTGTCCAGACGGGTGGGGTGGACATCGACGAGGGATTGGAAGACTTCCCGCCGGAGGAGGATTTGCCGTTTTGAGCACGAAGAACGCGAAACCCAAGAAGGCAGCCGCTGGGGCGCAGAAGCGCCCCTCCAGGAAGGCCAAGGTCAAGGCCAGCCTGGGGGAGTTTGACCTTAAGGACTACCGCAACGTGGAGGTGCTGAAGCGGTTCCTGTCGGAGACGGGGAAGATCCTGCCCCGCCGCCGCACGGGGCTTACCGCCAAGGAGCAACGCATCCTGGCCCGCACCATCAAGCGGGCGAGGATTCTGGGGCTTCTTCCCTTCACGGAGAAGCTGGTGCGCAAATAGGGGGTGGACATGAAGGTCATCCTGCTGGAACCCCTGGAGAACCTGGGCGATGTGGGCCAGGTGGTGAACGTGAAGCCCGGTTACGCCAGGAACTACCTCCTGCCCCGGGGCCTGGCGGTCTTGGCCACGGAGAGCAACCTGAGGGCCCTCGAGGCCAAGATCCGCGCCCAGGCCAAGCGCCTGGCGGAAAGGAAGGCGGAGGCGGAGCGGCTTAAGGAGATCCTGGAGAACCTCACCCTCACCATCCCGGTGCGGGCGGGGGAGACCAAGATCTACGGCTCCGTGACCGCCAAGGACATCGCCGAGGCCCTTTCCCGCCAGCACGGCATCACCATCGACCCCAAGCGCCTGTTGCTGGAAAGGCCCATCAAGGAGTTGGGGGAGTACACCCTCACCTACAAGCCCCACCCCGAGGTGCCCATCGCCTTGAAGGTGAGCGTGGTGGCCCAGTAGGGGCCGAGGGACCCGGCAGGCGGCATGGACCCCCGGAGGGCCGGGGGTCCTTAAGCCTTCTGGGGTAGGGCTCACGGCGGGAGGGGATAGCGGCATCCGGCTGGCCAAGGCCAGCCTCCCCGCCTTCTGGCCTAGGCCAGTTCCAGGCTCACCAGGAGGACCAGGCGGCCCTCCTGCCGCTTTAGGATGCCCTCGAGGCTCCGCACGGGAAGGTGTTTGCGGAAAACCGCCAGCACCTCGTCCATAAGCCTCTCCGCCAGCCCAGGGTCTAAGGCCTCGGGGTCAAGCTCCAAGAGCATCTCCAGCCGGGTTTCCAGGTCCATGCCCCCAGCCTAGGGCCCCGGGGTCAGAGGGCGGTCAGGTGGGCTTTGCCCCATGGGCAAACAGGTTGGCGGCGCTGTGAGACCCCATACTTTAAGGGGGCTTTCCCCTGGCGTATGCTTAGGGACGTGGAGTTTCTGGTGGAGGACCTGGGCCTTTTGCCCTACCCCCAAGCCTGGGAGTACCAGAAGAGGGTGCACAAGGAGGTGGTGCGGGGCGAGCGCCCCCCCACCTTGCTCCTTGTGGAGCACCCCCGGGTCATCACCCTAGGCCGGAAGGCCACGGGGGAGAACCTCCTTTTCCCCGAAAGCTGGTACCGGGAAAACGGCTTTGAGCTCTACTGGGTGGAGCGGGGCGGGGACGTTACCTACCACGGGCCGGGGCAGCTTGTGGGTTATCCCATCTTTCCCGTGGGCCGAGAGGTGCGCCGCTTCCTCCGGCAGATAGAGGAGGCCATCGTGAAGGTGGCGGCCTCCTATGGCCTCGAGGCCTACCCCACCCCGGGGTACGCGGGGGTCTGGGTGGGGGAGGACAAGCTCTGCGCCATCGGGGTGGCGGTGAAGGAGGAGGTTAGCTTCCACGGCTTTGCCCTCAACGTGAACACCGATTTAAACGACTTCTCCGTCATCATCCCCTGCGGGCTTAAGGGGAAAGGGGTCACCTCCTTGGAGCGGCTTTTGGGCCGCAAGGTCCCCATGCCGGAGGTGAAGGGCAGGGTGGTGCAGGCCTTCGCTGAGGTTTTCGGAAGGGAGCCCCGCGTGGAGGAGGACCGTCGTGAAGCCCAAGTTTGAAACCGTGGAGCTCCTTACCCCCACCGGGGAGGTGGTGGAGCTCAAGGTGGTGAAACATGGCCTGGCCCAGGCCCGGCCCGAGCCTGTGGACCGGAATAAGCCCGCCTGGCTTAGGGCCACCCTGCCCACGGGGGCCAAGTACCAGGCCCTGAAGGCCACGGTGAACGAGCTCAAGCTCCACACCGTCTGCCAGGAGGCCCTTTGCCCCAACGTGGGGGAGTGCTGGAGCCACGGTACCCTCACGGTGATGATCCTGGGGAGCATCTGCACCCGGGCCTGCAAGTTCTGCGCCGTGGACACAGGGAATCCTAGGGGTATCCTCGACCCGGAGGAGCCCAGGAGGGTAGCCGAGGCCATCGCCCGGCTCCATATCCGCTACGTGGTCCTCACCAGCGTGGACCGGGACGACCTTCCCGACGGCGGGGCGGCCCACTTCGCCGCCACCATCCGGGCCATCAAGGAAAAGGCCCCTGGGGTTTTGGTGGAGGCCCTTACCCCCGACTTCCAGGGGGACCTGAAGGCGGTGGAGACGGTTTTGGATGCGGGTCCGGAGGTCTACGCCCAGAACCTGGAGACCGTGCGCCGCCTCACCCCCAGGGTGCGGGACCCCCGGGCGGGGTACCACCAAACCCTTAGGGTCCTGGCCCACGCCAAGCGCTACCGGCCCGAGGTTCTCACCAAGAGCAGCCTCATGCTGGGTCTGGGGGAGACGGAGGAGGAGATCCTCGAGGCCATGCGGGACCTGAGGGAGGCGGGGGTGGATATCCTCACCCTGGGCCAGTACCTGCGCCCCACCCCCGCCCACCTGCCCGTGGAGCGGTACGTGCCTCCCGAGGACTTCCAGCGCTACCAGGCCTGGGGGTACCAGCTGGGCTTCCGGGAGGTCTTCGCCGGGCCCTTGGTGCGGAGCTCCTACCGGGCGGATAGGGTCTTCCTCGAGGCCTCCCGGAAGGAGGGGGGGTCATGAGCAAAAGCCGCCCTGCCGCCCTGCCCCTTTTCCTCCTGGACCTTTTGGCCCTCCTCCTCTTCGCCGGGGTGGGGCTTCTCTCCCATGGGCTTCCCCTCACCTTGGGGGGTCTGGCCCGAAACCTGCTCCCCGTGCTTTTCGTCTGGCTACTCCTGGCCCCCTTCCTGGGCACCTACCGCCAGCCTTCGTGGGGAAACCTCCTCCTCACCTGGGCCATTGCCTTTCCCGCGGGGCTTTGGCTTAGGCAGATGGTCCTCGGCGGGGGGTTTGGGGTGGGGTTTTTCGTCTTCCTGGGCGTGGCCATGGCCTTTAGCCTCCTCTTCCTCCTCCTTTCCCGGGGCCTCGCCAGGCTTCTGGGGGTCTGGTAAAAAGGGAGCATGGACGAGAAGGTGGCCTTCCTCGGTCTTGGGGCCATGGGTTACCCCATGGCCGGTCATCTGGCCAAAAGGTTTCCCACCCTGGTCTGGAACCGCACCTTCGCCAAGGCCTTAAAGCACCAGGAGGAGTTTGGCTCCAGGGCCGTGCCCCTGGAGGAGGTGGCGGGGGCGCGGGTGCTCTTCACCTGTCTGCCCACCACCAAGGAGGTGGGGGAGGTGGCGGAGGCCCTTTGGCCCCACCTGAGGCCTGGCACCTACTGGGTGGACGCCACCAGCGGGGAGCCCGAGGGAAGCCGCAAGCTGGCGGAGCGCCTTTTGGAAAAGGGCGTGGTTTACCTGGATGCCCCGGTTTCCGGGGGGACCGCGGGGGCGGAAAAGGGCACCCTCACGGTGATGATGGGGGGGCCCCTCGAGGCGGTGGAGCGGGTGAAACCCTACCTGGCCTATGCCGCCAAGGTGGTCCACGTGGGGCCCGTGGGGGCGGGGCATGCGGTAAAGGCCATCAACAACGCCCTTTTGGCGGTGAACCTCTGGGCGGCTGGGGAAGGGTTGGTGGCCCTGGTGCGGCAGGGGGTTTCCGCGGAGAAGGCCCTCGAGGCCATCAACGCCTCCAGCGGCCGCTCCAACGCCACGGAGAACCTGATTCCCCAAAGGGTTCTCACCCGGGCCTTCCCCAAGACCTTCGCCCTGGGCCTTTTGGTGAAGGATTTGGGGATCGCCATGGGGGTTTTGGACGGGGAAAAGGCCCCAAGCCCCCTCCTTCGCCTCACCCGGGAGGTGTACGAGATGGCCAAGAGGGAGCTGGGCCCGGAGGCCGACCACGTGGAGGCCTTGAGGCTTCTGGAGGGCTTAGGCGGGGTGGAGATCCGATAGGGGTTTTGGTTCCCTTTTTTAGGTAAGGTCCACCTTTGGGCTTGACTTGGGGGTGGGGCTATCCTACAATGTACTTTATGGAAGACAGCATAGCCTATTATGTAGGACATAACCTTCGCCGGTTGCGACAGGCCAAGGGGCTTACCCTATCGGGCTTGGCGGCTAAGGCAGGAGTGGCGAGATCGTTGATCTATGCGTTGGAATCAGGGAAAGCCAACCCTACACTTGCCACACTCTGGGCTTTGGCCCAAGCTTTGGAGGTGCCTTTCAGCGATCTGGTTCAGACCCAGCCCGTAGCGGAGGAGGGGGTGGTAGTTCAACTTATTGAACGAACCCGGGAGCCAGGGGGCGGGCTCATGGAAGTCTACCGCATGGATCTTTACCCGAACTCCCTCCGCCACGCGGGAGCCCACGAGGCTGGGCTTCGGGAGCGGGTGATTGGCCTGAGGGGAAGGGCGAGGGTGGGACCACCCCCAGGAAAAGAGGTGGCTCCAGGAGAGGAGGTGGTTTTCCCGGGCGATGAGCCCCATTTGTATGCCACCGTGGAGGGCGCGAGCCTCTTGGTTTTTCTCCACTATCCCCCGGTTGCCTGGCCTAGGGGTGAGGTTGGCGGCGAGGAGAAGGCCTTACTGGCCCTACGGGAAGTGAGCCTGGGGGTGGGCGGATTGGCCCTGGAAGGTCGGTGGCTTGCACCGGGGTTGCAAGAAGGGGTTTTCGTCCGTTGGAGCGGAAACCGCACCTATCTCTTCAGCCTACCTCTTACACCTTTGCCGCGGCTTACGGGCCAAGGGGTCTTGGGGGAGGCCTTTGCCCTTCTCCATGCCTCTGAGGCAGAACTGAGATCCTACCGGGAAAGCCCCAGCCTGCTCTTACGGGCGCTGGCCTGGGAGGGGTTGCTCCTTAGGGGTGAGGTGGCCGATCCAGCACCCCTTCTCATGGATACCCCGCAACCCCTTTCCGGCTCCGTGGACGAAAGCGGTTGGGAAAGCCGCATAGGGGTTGATCTCTATGCTCAGGTAGAGCTCTTGCACCCTGGATACGCTAGACAGGTCCTTTTTCTAGCCTATGGGTTGGATGCTGCAGGCTTAGGGAGGGAAAGATTTTTGGATGTGGGCACTGGCCCTGGCCACCATCTCCGGTTGCTTTTGGAGCTCTTACCTCAGTTGAAGCCTGTGGCGGTGGAACCCAGCTTGGCCTCGAGGCGGGCATTGGCCCATATGCTTCCGGGAATCAAGGTTTTGCCCAAGGACTTCCTGTTGCTGGATGCGAGGGAAAGCTTTCCCCTGATCGTTTCCGTGGGGGCTAGCCACCACATGTCCACTTGGGCCTTCCTGGATAGAGCCTATCAGCTCCTAAACCCTGGGGGGATGCTGGCGGTAGCGGACGAGTTTTTGAGTTCCTTTGCTACCCGGGAAGAACGGATCCGGAACCTGGTTCTCCACCACACCGCCTACCTGGTTCCCTTCCCCCTGGAGGACCCCGAGGCCCTGTGGGCCTTACGCCTTTTGGCTCTGCAAGGGAAGAGCAAGGGGCTCAGAGGTGTAGCGGAGGAGGCTTTACAAGGTCTTTTGGCCCAATCCAACCCCCTTGCTTCTTTTGCGAGCCTAGAGATGCAGGCCTTGCTGGCGGGTTTGGATTACGAAGTGGAGACCAAGACCTCTGCTGATCGCTTTCTTGAGCTGGCCTTGTCCGTGGGCTTTGAGTTGGAACACCACTTCCGTCTTTTCGCCACCCACGGTAGGGGGCCATGGGATGGTGGAACCCACCTTTTCCTCTTCAGGAGGCCAAAGTGAAACAGGGCCTTGAAGCCGCTTGGCCCATAGCCCTGGGCTACTTTCCCGTGGCCGTGGCCTTTGGCGCCCTGGGAGCCCAGGCGGGGCTTGGCTACCTTTGGATCCAGTTCACCTCCCTCCTGGTCTTCGCCGGGGCCAGCCAGTTTGCTCTGGTGGGGCTTATGGCCCAAGGGGTACCGCCCCTCTTGGCGGCCACCTTGGGCCTCCTCCTCAACCTGCGCCACGCCTTCTACGGCCCGGCCCTGAGGCCCTACCTAAAAGGGGGTCCCTTAGAGGCCTTCCTCCTCACCGACGAGGTCTTTGCCCTGGCCTTGAGGGCACTTCCCGGTCTTTCTCCAGAAAAAAGGCGGGGCTTCTTCCTGGGCCTGGGCCTAGGCGCCTATCTTTCCTGGAACCTGGGCACCGCCTTGGGGGCCTTGGGGGCGAAAGGGCTATTGGCCTGGCCCCGCCTGGGGGAGGCCCTTTCCTTCGCCCTTCCTGCCCTTTTCCTCCTCCTGGCCCTTCCCCACTTAAGGAATCCGGTAGCCCTCCTGGCGGGTGGGATAGCCCTGGCCTTCCACATGTTGGGCCAAACGGCCTGGGGCCTTTTCTTGGCGGGAGGCATCGGGCTTTTTGGGGAAAGGAGGCGGCCATGACCCTGGCCCTTTTCCTCCTGGCCCTAGGCACCTTTTTCCTCCGCTTTTTGCCTTGGCGGGCGGAACGGAGTCTGAAGGCGGGCCAGGCAGGGCCGGCCTTGGTGGTGGCCCTTTTCCTGGTTTCCGCCTTCAGCCCGCCGCCTTCTTCCGAGTGGCTCCGCGCCGCCTTGGCCCTCCTGGGCACCTTCCTGGGAGCCCGGCTTACGGGGAACCTGGGCGTGTCCGTCTTCCTGGGGGCGGGCCTTTACGGGCTTCTAGGCTTCCTCTAGCGGTTTAGGATGTGGATGGCCTGCCTGTGGAAGGCCTCCGCCGCCTCCATGAGGCTTTCGGAGAGGGTGGGGTGGGGGTGGATCGTGAGGCCCAGGTCGGACACCGTGGCCCCCATCTCCAGGGCCAAGGTGGCCTCGGCGATGAGCTCCCCCGCCTGGGGTCCCACCATAAAGACCCCAAGGAGGAGGTCGGTTTCCTCATCCCCCACCACCTTGATGAGGCCCTCCGCCCCCCCCAAGGTAAGGGCCCGGCCGCTGGCGGAAAGGGGAAACTTCCCCACCTTGACCTTATAGCCCGCCTTCCTGGCCTCCTCCTCCGTGAGCCCTACCCCGGCCCATTCGGGGCCGGTGTAGACCACGCTGGGCACCTGGGAGTCGAAGAGGGCGTTCTTGCCGGCGGCGTTCTCCGCGGCCACCAGCCCCTCCTTCATGGCCTTGTGGGCCAGGAGGGGAGGCCTGGCCACGTCCCCGATGGCGTATACCCCGGGGGCCGAGGTTTCCATGCGGGCGTTCACCTGGATGAAGCCCCTTTCGTCCACCTTCACCCCGGCCTTTTCCAGGCCGAGCCCCTCCGTGCGGGGCTTGCGGCCCACCGCCACCAGGATTTTATCCACCACGATCTCTTCCGGGTTTCCTCCCTGGGCGGGCTCCAGGAGCACGTGGAGGCCATCCCCCTTCTTCTCGTAGCCCACCGCCTTGGTGCCGGTGCGCACCCGGAGGCCTTCCTTCTCCAAGGCCTTGCGCAGAAGGGCGGCGGTTTCCCTATCCCCTGCGGGGAGGATCTCCGGCATGTATTCGATCAGGGTCACCTCCGCGCCCAGGCGGCGGTAGATCTGGCCCAGCTCCAATCCCACCGCCCCACCCCCGATCACCAAAAGGCGTTTGGGGATGCCCTCTTCCACCCTTAGGGCCCGGGTGGAATCCCACACGTCCTCCCCAAAGGGAAAGCCCTTTAGGGGCGTGGGCTCGCTTCCCGTGGCCAGGATGAGGCTTTTCGCCCCGTAGGTTTCCCCGTTTACCTCCACCTCCTTGGGGCCCTTGAGGCGGGCGAAGCCCCTTAAGAGCTCCACCTTGTTGCCCTTTAGAAGCCCGGCCACACCCCCGGTGAGCTTCTTCACCACCCCATCCCGCCAGGCACCCAGCTTCCCAAAGTCCAGCTCGGGCCTGGCCCTTAGGCCAAACCCCTCGGCCACCTGCAGGTGGTGAAGGGTTTCCGCGGCGTGCAAAAGCGCCTTGGTGGGAATGCACCCCACGTTCAGGCACACGCCCCCCACCTCGCCGGCCTCCACTGCCAAAACCTTTAGCCCCAGCTGGGCGCCCCGGATGGCGGCGTGGTAGCCTCCAGGCCCGGTGCCGATCACGATGAGATCGTAGGTCTTCATGGCCTCCATCCTACATTTCCAGAAGGAGCAGGTCGGGGTTTTCCAAAAGCCGGATCACCTCCCGGGTGAAGGAGGCCGCCTCCGCCCCATCCACCAGGCGGTGGTCAAAGGAAAGGGAGAGGTACATGATGTCCCTTGCCTGGATGGAGCCATCCGGCATCACCCAGGGCCGCTTCCGGATGGAGTGCACCCCCAAGATGGCGGCCTCGGGAACGTTGATGATGGGGAAGCTCATGAGGGCCCCCACGGAGCCGATGTTGGTGACGGTGAAGGTGGAACCCGTGACCTCCTCGGGGGAGAGCCTTCCTTCCCGGGCCTTGGCGGAGAGCTCGGCGATCTCCTTGGCCAGCTCCAGGATGTTTTTGCGGTCCACGTCCCGCACCACGGGTACGATGAGCCCCCTTTCCGTGGCCACCGCCAGGCCCAGGTGGTAGTAGCGCTTGTAGACGATTTCCTGACGCTCCTCGTCCAGGCTGGCGTTCAGCATGGGGTACTTCTTCAAGGCCCGCACCACCGCCTTGAAGATGAAGGGGAGGTAGGTGAGCCTCACCCCCTGGCGCTCGGCCTCGGGCTTCAGGCGCTCCCTAAGGGCCACCAGCTCCGTGAGGTCGGCCTCGTCCACGTTCAGGGTGCGCACCGTGTAGAGGTGGCTCTGCCAAAGCCCCTGGGCGATGGTGCGGCGGATGCCCCTTAGGGGGATGCGTTCCTCCAGTCCCTCGTAGCCCTTGGGAGGGGTGTAGCGGGGCGGGGGAGGGAAGCTTGAGGGAAGGGGTGCTGGGGCCTCCGTGGGGGCTTCCGGCTCAGGCGCCGCTTGGGCCTTAAGCCTTTCCGCATAGGCCCGCACGTCCTCCACCCGGATGCGGCCCAGGGGGCCGGAGCCGGGGATGGCCTCGAGGGGAATCCCCAGCTCCCGGGCCAGCCTCCGGGCGGCGGGCACCGCCAGGATGCGGCCTGGAGCCTGGCTTTCCCTGGGGGCCTGCTCCGCTTGACCGGTCAGGAAGGGGTTCTTCACCGCCACCTGGGTGGTGTCCGGTTTGAAGAGGGAGAGGTCCTCCTTTTCCTCCTGCGGGGGAAGCCCGGGCTCCACGATGGAGCGTTCCTCCTCCGCTTGCACGGGCGGAGCCTCCCCCTTTACCCCTTGGACCTCCTTCACCCCAGCCACCGCCTCCCCGGGCTCCGCCAGGAGGGCGATGGGGGCGTGGACCTTGACCACCTCCCCCTCCTTGACCAGCTTCTTCAGGAGCACGCCCTCATAGGGGGAGGGGAGCTCCACGGTGACCTTGTCGGTCATCACCTCCACGAAGGGCTGGTCCTTTTTGAGATAGTCCCCTTCCTCCACCAGCCACTTCAGGATCTCGCCTTCCACCACGCTTTCCGCCAGTTCGGGCATGAGGATTTCCTTGGGCATAGGCCTCCTTACAGGTCTAAAAGCTTAAGAAGCTCCTCCCGGGTGAGGTTTTGGGCCTCCGCGGTTTCCCGTAAAATCCCCGGCAGGGTATCCAGCTTCAGGGGATGGTGGCGGGGGATGGGAAGATGGTCTTCCCGGCCTCCTCCGTTCCAGGTAAGGCGAATGGGGCTTCCCCTCTGGCGCACCACCTGATACCCCAGGTGGGACCAACGTTTTGCCAGATCCTCCCCATGGAGATCCCAGGGAAGTTTCACGGAGCCAGAACCTCCTCCCGGACGAAATGCGAGCGGATGCCCCCGGGGGCTTCTCCTTCGGGGTAGTGGCAGCGCACCGCGTCCCGCACCCTCTCCCTTAGCTCCCCCCAGGCTTCTCCCTGAGTGAGGATGGCTTCCCCCAAGGCCCTGGCCACGTAGCCCCCGTCTTCCGCTTCCTCCACCGGGAAAATGAGTTCCTTGGGCATATCAGTAGTCTAACGCCCGTTTGGCGGCGTTGAGGATGCGGGTGACGGTGGGCAGGTACAGCTTGTCCTGGGCGTAGGGGTAGGGGGTGTCAAAGCCCGTCACCCGGATGGGAGGGGCGAGGAGCATGTCCAGGATGTCCTCGGCGATGGTGGCCGCCACCTCGCTGATAAAGCTGGCGTGCCGAGGGGCGTCGGATACCAGCACCGCCCGGCCCGTCTTGGCCACAGAGCTCATCACCGCCTGGTAATCCCAGGGCATGAGGCTACGGAGGTCCAGAACCTCCGCGGAAACCCCCGCCTTCTCCAGCTCCTCCGCCGCCTGGAGCACCTCGGGCATGACGGTGCCGTAGCCGATGAGGGTTAGGTCCTTCCCCTCCCGCCTGATGGCGGCCTTGCCCAAGGGCAGGACGTAATCCTCCTCCGGCACCTCCTCCTTCACCGAGCGGTAGAGCCTTTTGGGCTCCAGGAAGACCACGGGGTCCTCGTCGCGGATGGCTGCCTTTAAGAGGCCCTTGGCGTCGTAGGGGGTGGAAACCGCCACCACCTTGAGCCCGGCGGTGTGGACGAAGTGGGCCTCGGGGCTTTGGGAGTGGTGGTGCCCCCCCTTGACCCCGCCCCCGGAGGGCATCCGCACCACCAAGGGGGCGGTGAACTGCCCCCCCGAGCGGTAACGGAGCTTGGCCACCTGGCTCACCAGCTGGTCAAAGCCCGGGAAGATGTAATCGGCGAACTGGATCTCCGCCACGGGCCTTAAGCCGTGGGCGGCCATGCCCAGGGCGGCCCCCACGATGGCGGCCTCGGAAAGGGGGGTGTCCATAACCCGATCGGGGCCGTACTTCTGCAAAAGGCCTTCCGTAACCAGGAAGACCCCGCCCCTCTTGCCCACATCCTCCCCCAGGACCACCACCCGGGGGTCCTGGGCCATCTCCTCGTCCAGGGCCCGGTTCAGGGCCTGCACCATGGTCATGAGGGCCATGGGGACCTCCCTAAAGCTCTTCCTTGAGAAGGGCCTCCTGGCGCCTTAGGTGCCAGGGCTTTTCCGCAAGGACGTCGTCGAACATCCACTCAGGGGGCACGGCGCCAGCTTCCTCGGCTTCCTTCAGGCCCCGCTCCAGCTCGGCGCGGATCTCCGCCCTAAGGTCCTCCTCCCATTCCAGGTTCCAGAGACCCCTTCCCTCCAGGAAGCGCTGGAAGCGGAGGATGGGGTCCCGTTTCCGCCAGGCCTCCACCTCCTCCCGGGGGCGGTAGCGGCTGTCGTCGTCCGCGGAGGAGTGGGGGCCATAGCGGTAGACCCTGAGCTCCACCAGGCTGGGGCCCTCCCCCATGCGGGCCCGCTCCACCGCCTCCTTCACCACGTAGTAGGAGGCCAGGACGTCCAGGCCGTCCACCAGATAGCCGGGGATGCCGAAGGCATGGGCCTTGTCGGCGATGGTGGGGCTATGGGTCTGGCGGCTATAGTCCACGCTGATGGCGTAGAAGTTGTTCTCGGCGATAAAGACGGCAGGGGCCCCTTGCACGGCGGCGAAGTTGATGCCCGCGTACCAGTCCCCCTCGCTGGTGGCCCCGTCCCCGAAGGTGCAGACCGCCACCTGGCCCGTGCGCAGGAGCTTCATGCTGATGGCCGCCCCTGCGGCGGGGGGTACGTGGGAGGCGATGGGGCTGGCCACGGTGAAGTAGTTGAGGGCCTTGGACCCCGGGTGCTCGGGCATCTGGCGGCCCTTGTTGGGGTCGGCCTGGGTGGCCAGCATCTGGCCGAAAAGCTCCCTGAGGGGTAGGCCCAGGGCCAAGGCCAGGCCGTGGTCGCGGTAGTAGGGGAAGACCCAGTCGAAGCCCTTGCGGATGGCGTGGGCGATGCCCACCTGGGCGGCCTCGTGCCCGGCTGAGGGGGCGATGAAGCTGGTCTTGCCGGTGCGGATGAGGATGGTGTAGCGCTCGTCCAGCATCCTGGCCGCCAGCATGTCCCGGTACAGGCGGCGTAGCCTGTCCTCGTCCAGATCCAAGGGGAAATCCCCCAGCCACTCCCCCTTCTCCCCGATGAGCCTTATGGGCTCGGGGGTGAAGGGCTGAAACCGGTGGGTGTCCTTTACCATAAACCCTCCTTTTCCCGGCGCTTTTGGCGCCCTTAGAGCCTGCCCTGGGTAAGGGCCTGGGGCTCCTTTATCGGGGTGGGTTAGGTCCCACTTTCCCTTCGCCCTGAGTATACCCTGGCCTTAGGATGGTGGCGTGCGCCTTAGGGTGGTGGCGGTGGGCAAACCCAGGCTGGCCTACGCCCGGCTCGGGGTGGAGGAGTATGCCCTGCGCATCCGGAGATACGCTCCCCTCGAGGTCCACTTCGTCAAGGAGGCCCAGGACCTCCTTCCCAGAGCGGCAGGCCACCGCAAGGTGGTCCTGGACGAAAGGGGCAGGCTTTTTACCACGGAGGGGCTTTTGGAGGAGCTGAGGCGCTTTGAGGGGGAACGGGTGGCCTTCTTGGTGGGGGGTGCCGAGGGGTACCCTGAGGGGGTACGGGAGGGGGCCGACCTCCTCCTTTCCCTTTCCCCCCTCACCCTGCAGCACGAGCTGGCCCTTTTGGTGCTCATGGAGCAGCTTTACCGGGTCCTCACCCTGAGGGCCGGGCACCCTTACCATCGGCCATGACCTACGAGGCCTTCGTGGCGCTGGTGGAAAGGCTTTGGGCGGAGATCCCTGAGGCCTTCAAGCGGGAGCTTCAGGGGGTGCACGTGCTTCCCCAGGCCAAGCCGGAGCCCGGGCTAAAGGGGGTGTGGCGGCTTGGGGAGTACCTGGACCCCGGCCCCCCTTCGGCCTTCCGGGGCTTTGAGGGGCTTGGGCGGCACATCGCCCTCTACTACGGCTCCTTCCAGAAGGTGGCGGGGCCGGGATTTGACTGGGAGGAAGAGGTCTGGGAAACCCTCCTCCACGAGCTTAGGCACCACCTGGAGTCCTTGGCGGGCCGCGACGACCTGGTGCGGGAGGACCTTAAGCGCCTGGCCGAGTTTCGCCGGGGCGGGAGGCCTGGGGAAGAGGGCCGTTAGCCTCCCCCTCTAAGGGGCGCCGTTCGGCAAACCCCCCCGCCAAGGGATGGTAGTGGGCCACCTCGGGCTCGCCTTCCTGCCAGCAGAGGAAGACCACCTCTCCGCCCACCCGGGCGGGGAAGTCCACCAGGCCCCGGTCCAGGTCCTTGAGGAAGACGCCCAAGGAGGCCAGGTAACGGGCGTCGGCCTCCAGGGAGCCCAGGAGGAAGCGGGCTTCCTCCTCGAGGGCCCTCCGCTCCAGCCCCCGGGCTTCGGGAAGCCGGGCCTGCACCTGGGAGAGCTCCTTCCGGGCCTGCCGCATCTGGGAGAGGACCCGCTGGATCTCGGGCAAGAGGGCGTCGGCCTCTTCCTTGGTGAAGATGCGGGCAAACATACCTGGCCTTATCCTAGCACAAACGCTTTGGGAAATCTAAGCCCAGAACACTCAAGGGTCGGACTCCCCGGTGCGGAAGGGGGATACCAGGGCCACCTCGCCTGCTCCCACCCTCACCCCCTCCACCAGGAGGCTCCCGTCGGGAAGGACGGCCTCCGCTACCCCCTCCACCACCCCCCTAGGGGTTTGGACCCGCACCCTTTGGCCCAGGGTGTAGGAGGCCTCCCGGTAGAGGGAGAGGAGGGCCTCCGGGTTCTCCAGAAGGGGGAGGAGGTTTTCCAGCTGGAGGAGGAAGGCCAAAAGCACCTCCCGCCGGGAAAGGGAAGAGAACTCCCTTATGGCGGCGGCCCCCTCGGGAGCCCAGTCCACGTTCACCCCCACCCCCAGGAGGACATGGGCCACCTCCTCCCCCTCGGCCTTGGCCTCCAAGAGGACCCCGGCCAGCTTCCTGCCGTCTGGAGCCAGGAGATCGTTGGGCCACTTGAGCCCCCCCACCCCCACCGCCCGCCAAAGGGCCAGGCCGGCAAGGAGGGGAAGGAGGCCCATGGAGGGGAGGGGAAGGGTGGGGCGGAGGAGAAGGGAGAAGGTGAGGCTTTCCCCCGGGCGGCTTTCCCAGCGCCTTCCCCGCCTTCCCCGGCCCCTTTCCTGCACCTCGGCCAGGACCAGGGCCCCCTCCGCCACCCCCTCCTCCGCCCAGGCCCTAAGGACGTCCTGGGTGCTCCCCACCCGCCCCAGGTAGCGGTAGGGCCGGCCCAGCCGCCCCAGGGGCTGGAAGAGGTGGGGGAGGGGGGTTCCGGGCCGGATGCGGTAGCCCTTCCGGCCCATCTCCAGGGGGAAGCCCTCGGCGAGGAGCCTTTTCGCCTCCTTGGAGACCGCCTGACGGCTTACCCCAAGCCTTTGGGCTAGGGCCTCGCCGCTTTGGTAGGCCTCGGTGAGGAGGTCCAGGAGCCCGGCCATGTGGGGTGTCCTTCAGGCCAGCTCCACCTGGGAGAGATCCCCCAGGACCAGGCGGTGGGCCCGGGGGAGGCCGTCACGGCTTTTCACCTCTGCCCCTACCCCCAGGATGCTCTCCTGCAGGCGCAGGGTTACGTCCTCCAGGAGGGCGTGGTCCTCGAGGATGGAGTACTCCACCTCCGAGCGCACCACCTTAGCCCCTGGTCCGAGGGAGGTGAAGGGCCCGATGTAGGCTCCTTCCACCAGGGCGCCCTCCCCGATGAAGGCGGGACCGATCACCGTGCTTTTCAGAACCCTAGCCCCCTTCGCCACCACCACCCGCCCGGTGAGCTGGCTTTCCACCACCTCCCCCTCCACCTGGGGTTCCAGTTCCTCGAGGATGAGGCGGTTGGCGTCCAGGAGGTCCTGGGGGCGGCCCGTGTCCTTCCACCATCCCTCCACCTCCACGCCCACCACCTTCCTCCCCCGGTCGATGAGGCCCTGGATGGCGTCGGTGATCTCGTACTCCCCCCGGGCGGAGGGCTTGAGCCCCTCGATGACCTCCAGCACCTCCGGGGTGAAGACGTAGACCCCGGCCACCGCCAGGTCCGAGGGGGGTTCCTTGGGCTTTTCCATAAGGCGTAGGATCCTTTCCCCCTCCAGCACCGCCACCCCGAACTGGCTGGGGTTTTCCACCCGCACCAGGGCGATCACCGCACTCACCCCCGGGGAAAAGGCCTGGAGGAAGCGGGCGATCCCCTTTTGGAAGAGGTTGTCCCCCAGGTAGAGGACGAAGGGGCTTTGGCCCAGGAAATCGCGGGCCACCGCCACCGCATGGGCCAGGCCCTGGGGCTCCTCTTGCAGGATGTAGCACACCCGGTAGCCCGAAAGGGCCTCCCGGATGTCCTTTTCCGTTTCCGGGGAAACCACCACCCCGATCTCCTCTATTCCCGCCTGCAGGAGGTTCTCCAGGCCGTAGTGGAGGATGGGCCTTCCCGCCACCCGGATCACGGGCTTGGGCCTGGTGTGGGTGAGGGGACGGAGCCTCGTGCCCCGTCCGGCAGCCAAAATGAGCCCTTTCACGCTAGGGAGTATACCCGTAAAATGAGAAGAAGGATGCCCAAGGCCTCCGTGCGCATGGCTTACGCCTACGACCGCCTCCGGGCCTACCCGCCGGAGGTGGCAGGCCGCATCGCCACCGCCATAGGGAATGCCCTGGGGGTGCGGGGGGAGGAGGCGGTGCTCCTGGAGCTTGGGGTGGGTACCGGGCGCATCGCCCTGCCCCTCATCGCCCGGGGCTACCGCTACCTGGCCTTGGACAAGGATCCGGCCATGCTGGAGGTCTTCCGCCAGAAGGCGGCGGGGGTTATGCGCAAGGTGCGCCTCATAGAGGCCGACGCCCGGGCCATCCCCCTGCCCGACGAGAGCGTGCACGGGGTGATCGTGGTCCACCTCTGGCACCTCCTTCCCGACTGGCCCAGGGCCCTGGCGGAGGCCCTGAGGGTGCTGAAGCCGGGAGGGGTGCTTCTGGAAGGCTGGGATGAGATGGAGGCGGAGGAGGAGCGCAGGATCCAGGAAAGGTGGCGTTCCTTGGTGGAGGCGGAGGGCGTGGAGGTGGTGCGGGGCCTGCACAGAAGGCGGCTAGAGGAGGTGGGGGAAGCCCTAAAGCGGCTGGGCCTTAAGCCCAAGGCCCGGGAGGTGGTCCGCTGGCAGGAGGTGCGCACCTTCCGCCAGGCCCTCGAGGCCCTGGAGGAAAGGCTTTACTCCTTCACCCAGCTGGTTCCCGAGGAGGTGCACGAGGGCATCATGCCCAGGCTTTGGGCCTGGGCCCAAGGGGAGTTCGGCGATTTGGACCGGCCCTTCAGCCTCGAAAGGAGCTTCTCCTTGCGCGCCACCCGCATGGCCTGATGCCGTGGCGGAGCTACCCTTAAGCCCTTGCTTAAGGGTGTTGCCGTGGTGGCCCCGTATGCTTAAAGGGATGAAGGCCATCCGCATCTCCACCCCCAAGGAGGGCTTGGTGAACATCACCCGCCAGGTGGAGGAGGCTTTGGCCGGACACACCGGCTTGGTCTACCTCTTCGTTCCCCACACCACCTGTGGCCTGACCGTACAGGAGGGGGCGGACCCCCATGTGGCCCACGACCTCATGGCCCGCCTGGAGGAGCTGGCCCCCAGGGTGCATCCCAAGGACCGGCATGCGGAGGGGAACTCCCACGCCCACCTGAAAAGCCTCCTCACCGGGGTGCACCTCCTCCTCCCTGCGGAGGGAGGAAGGCTTCGGCTTGGCCGCTGGCAGCAGGTGTTCCTGGCGGAGTTCGACGGGCCGAGGATGCGGGAGGTTTGGCTAAAGCTCCTCTAGCCGACCTAGACCCAGCGCACCTCCTGCACGCTTTTCACGCCCTTTATGGCCTGGACCAGGGATTCCCGCTCCCCATCCTGAAGGATGAGGCGGAGGCGGATGCGGGCCAAGGGGCCAAGGATCCGGGTTTCCGAGCCCAAGGCGCTCTTCCCCGCCTCGGCCACCACCTGCATCACGTCCCGCAGGAGGCCGGCGCGGTCCTGGGCCAGGACCTCGAGGGTGGCCACCTTCCCCCCCACCCCCTCCCAGTAGGCCCCCATGACCCGGTCGGCCTCCGGCCCCTGGAGGATGCGGCGCAGGTTGGGGCAGTCCGCCCGGTGGATGGTAACCCCCCGGCCCCGGGTAACGAAGCCCAGGATGGCGTCCCCCTTCATGGGCTCGCAACAGGAGGCCAGGCGGATGGGGGCCTGCAGGTCCTGCTCCAGGCGGATCCCCCACTCGTTCCTGGGGGGTGGCTTGGGCTTCTCCGGCTTGAGGAGGGCCTTGGGGTAAAGCTTTTCCGCCACCTGCTTGGGGGTGAGGCGGTTTAGGACCAGGGCCAGGTAAAGCTCCTCAGGGGAAGGGGTGAGGCCCAGCCTCCTGGCGGCCTCCTCCAGCTGGCTGTCGCTGGGCTTGGGGAGGCCGCGGCGCTTCAGGTAGCGCTCCAGGAGGTTCTGCCCCCGTTCCAGGGTTTCCTGGCGCTCCTGGGTGCGGAAGTACTGGCGGATCTTGCTCTTGGCGCTCCGGGTCTTGGCGAACTCCAGCCAGTCCTTGGAGGGGTGGGCGTTTTTGCTGGTGAGGATCTCCACGATCTCCCCGTTTTGCAACTCGTAGGAGAGGGGAACGATGCGCCCGTTCACCTTGGCCCCCACCATGTGGTGCCCCACCTCCGTGTGGATGTGGTAGGCGAAGTCCACGGGGGTAGCCCCCTTGGGCAGGTTGATGATCCGCCCCTTGGGGGTGAAGACGAAGACCCTCCCGCCCAATAGGTCCCGGGTCACCGCCTCCACGAACTCCCGGGAACTGGAAAACTCCTGCTGCCACTCCTGGATGCTTTTAAGCCAGGAAACCCGCCGTTTTAGCTCCTCAGGGTCGGTGAGGCCCTCCTTGTAAAGCCAGTGGGCGGCGATCCCGTACTCGGCGATGCGGTGCATCTTCTGGGTGCGGATCTGCACCTCCAGGGGAAGCCCTTCCAGGGCGATGACCGTGGTGTGGAGGGACTGGTAGCCGTTGGGCTTGGGGACGGCGATGTAGTCCTTGACCCTTCCGGGGATGGGTTGCCACAGGGCGTGGACCAGGCCCAGCACGTGGTAGCAGACCTGCTTTTCCCTCAGGGCCTTGCCCTCCTCTGTGGGGGCGGGCTTGGGGTCCAGGATGACCCGGACCGCCAGCAGGTCGTAGATCTGCTCCAGGGCCTTCCCCTCCCGCTCCATCTTCTTCCAGATGGAGTAGAGATGCTTGGGGCGGCCCGTCACCTCAAAGCCTTGGAGCTGGGCCTGGAGTAGTTCGTCCCGCCTTAGGGCTTCCTCCAGGGCCGCCATGGCCTTGCGGATGATCTCTTCCCGGGCCTCCTGGGTTTCCTGGATGCGGGAGAGGAGGGCGTGGTAGGCCTCGGGGTGCAGGTAGCGGAAGGAGAGGTCCTCCAGCTCCCACTTAAGCTGCCCCATCCCCAGGCGGTGGGCCAGGGGGGCGTAGATCTCCAGGGTTTCCTGGGCGATGCGCCGTTTTTTCTCGGGAGGCATGTGCTCCAGGGTGCGGAGGTTGTGGAGGCGGTCCGCCAGCTTCACGATGATGATGCGCACGTCCTCCGCCATGGCGATGAACATCTGGCGGAGGTCCTCGGCCCGCTTTTCCTCCCCCTCGAGGTTGGCCAGCTTGTAGAGCTTGCTGACCTTGGTCTCCCCCTCCACCAGCCTGCGCACCCCAGGGCCAAAGCGCCTTTCCAGCTCCTCGGGGGCCACCCCGCAGTCCTCCAGGGTGTCGTGGAGGAGGCCCGCCATCACCGTATCCGCATCCATGCGCAAGGAGGCCAGGATCTCCGCCACCGCCACCGGATGGGTGATGTAGGGCTCCCCGCTTTTCCGCACTTGGCCCCGGTGGGCCTCTTCGGCGAAGAGGTAGGCCTCCCGCACCTTTTCCCGCTCCCCTGCCGGGAGGTAATCTAGAAGGGGCGCAAGCTTTTCCCAAAGGGCCGGGACGGATACCACCATTTTCCAGTGTACCACCCCTAGGGGGCGAGCTCCAGGAGGAAGGCGGACAGGCTGGCCCTTTCCAGCAGGGCCACCAGGGTGCGGCCCTTGCGGGGGGCCAGGACCAAGGCCTTCTCCCCCAGGAGGATGGCCGCGGGTCCCCGGGTCTGGCCCAGGCTTCTATCCAGCTGCTCCAGGGCCTGGACCAAAGCCTCCAGGGGTTCCTTGGGCAAGGGCAAAGCCTCCCCCAGGTAGCCCAAGACCTCCACCCCGGGAAGGCGCAAGGGGGCGAGATCCCCCTCCATCTCCCCGGGGGGGGTCGCCCCGGAGGGCGCCTCCGGTGGCCTGGCCTGGGCCGGGGTCCTTCCCTGGTCCAAGACCCCCAGGAGGGCCTCCAGCTCCTCGCCCCTGATCTCCTGGAGCACGGCCTTGGCGGCTTCCCGTTCCCGTTCCAGCTCCCGTAGGAGGGCCTCCGCCTGGCCCAGGGTCTTCTCCACCTGGAGGAGGCCTTGGGGTCCCAGGCGGGGAAGTTTTTCCTGGGCGCTTTGGAGCACCGGCAAGAGGGGCCTCAGGCGGCGGCTCGTTTCGCTTTGGAACCCTTCGAGGCGGGCGTATGCCCCGAAGAAACCGGTGAGGCGGGTGGTGAGCTCCTCCCGCTTTGCCTCCATGCGGCGCTTTAGGGCCTCCAGGGCCCGGGCGATGGGGGTGGGGTCGGGGAGGGGCTTGCCCTTTTCCTCGGCGATGGCCCGCAAGACCCCCTCCCCCCCGAAGCCGCGGAACCGCTCCGCTAGGGCCTGGAGGCGGGAGAGCTCCAAAAGGGCTTTCTGCCGGGCCTGGGCCTTGGCGTCCTCCAGGCTTTTCCGTAAGGACCCAAGGTCGGGGAGGCTCCCCTGGGCCAGGAGGGTTTCCGCCTCGGCCACCCTCTCCTCGAGGCCCAGGGCCTGGGCCTCGGGCTTGAGGGCCTCCAGGGCCTTGGCCGCCTCGGCGAACTTGGCCCTTAGGGCGGCCTCCTCCCCTTGGGCCTTGAGGAGCTCGGCATACCGGGCCCGCACCTCGGGAAGCCTTTGGGGAAGGGCTTCCAGGGGGAGGGCCTTCAGCTCTTCCCGAAGGGGGTGGAAGGCCTCGCCCTTTCCCTCCAGCTCCGCCACCAGGGCTTCCATTTCCTGGAGGAGGCGCCTTTCCTCCTCCGCCTTGCGCCGGGCCTCCTCCTCCAGGCGCCAAAGCTCCTCCTCCAGGGGAAGGAGGTCAGGGTAGCCCCCCTCCTCCAGGGTTTCCTCCGCCAGCCCTAAGGCCCGTTTTAGGGGGAGCTTGGCCTCCTCGGGCAGGGGGAGGAGGCGCAAGGCCTCCTCCAGCTGGATCAGGCGGGCCCGCTTCTCCGCCCGAAGGTTTTTCTCGGCCTCCTGGAAGGCTTCCTCCAGGGCCTTGAGCTTCTCCCCCACGGGGGTGCCCGCGTCCAAAAGGGCCTGAACCTCGGCGAGAAGGGGGCTGACCGTGGCCCGCTCCACCAGGGGGGCATAGCGGCTTAAAAGCTCCTCCAGCCTGCGCCTCTCCTCCTCCACCTCCAGGGCTAGGATCCTCTGGCTGGCCTCCTGGGAAAGGGCCTCGAGGTCCACCCATAGCTCCCCTTCCAGCTCGGAGGCGTCCTCCACGGTGAGGAAGACGTCGGTGGGGTGGGAGGAGGGGGTTTCCGGGGGGGCTTCCTGGGTTTCAAAGACGATCTCCGGCAGGGTGGGGGCCTTGACGGCGCTGGACTCCAGGAACTTCCGGAGCTCCAGGGCCAGGCTCCGGGCCCGCTCCACCTCTGCCTGGGCCAGGATTCCCTCTCCCTGGGCCTGGCGGATGGTCTCCACCAGGCTCTCCAGCCTTCGCACCTTGGGCCCTCCCAGGTGGCGCACCCTCTCCAGGGCCTCCTCCAGGTGGGCCAGATCCTTGGCCTGGCGCAGCAGGGCCTCTTCCAGCCGCTCCTCCAGGGCCTCTAAAAGCTCCTCCCCCTCCGCCAAAAGCCCGGGGTCCGGGGTCTGGCGCAGGCGGTTGACCAGGGCCCGGAGACGGGCCACCTCCGGCCAGTCCACGTAGATCCCGAAGCGCTTCAAGCCCTGTTCCAGTTTGGCCAGCCTGGTCCCTTGGCCTTCCATCTGGGCCAGGACCCCCTCCACAAGCCGCCTGGCCTCCTCCGGGCGCATGCGGGCCTGAAGCTCGCGGTAGACCAGGCCCTTCAGGAGCTGGGCCCCATCCGCCGGTGCCAGCTCGGAGGGCCGTTTGCCCAGGCGCTTTAGCCCCTCCTCCAGCACCGCCTCGGCCCTGGCGCCCAGGTGGGGGCGGATGGCCTCCAGGATGGTTTTGTACACGTCCGGCATCCTCACGCTCCTTTTTCCAGCCTAAGGGGTTCGCCGAAGTAAAGCTTCTGGTGGGGGAAGGGGATCTCGATCCCTTCCTGGTCCAGGCGGTTTTTGATGCGGCGGCGGAACTCCCGGGCCACCGCCCACTGCTGGGCGGGCTTGGTGCTGAAGAGGACCCGGATGACCACGGCGCTTTGCCCCAGGTCCTGCACCCCCAGGACCTCGGGGGGAGCGGTGAACCGGTCCTGCCACTGGGGATCCCCATAGAAGCGCTCCACCTCGTCCTGGAAGACCCTTAGGACCCGGTCCACGTCCTCCTTGTAGGCCACCCCCACGTCCACCACCGCCCGGCTCCACTCCTGGGTGAGGACCGTCACCTGGCGGACCTCGGAGTTGGGGATGAAGTGGACCCGGCCCTCCAGGTCCCGGAGCACGGTGAGGCGCAGGTTGAAGCGCTCCACCTGCCCCCCCACCCCGTTGAGGAGCACGATATCCCCCACCCCATACTGGTCCTCCAGAAGGATGAAAAACCCGTTAATGAAGTCCCGGATCAGGTTCTGGGCGGCGAAGCTCACCGCCAGGCCCACCACCCCGGCCCCCGCCAGGAGGGCGGTGACGTTGAAGCCCAGGTTGGAAAGGAGGAAGAGCCCCCCCAGGGTGAGGATGGCCACCTTAAGCACGGAATCCGCCACCGCCCTAAGGGTTTTGCGCCGCACCGCCTCCCGGGTGAGCTCCCCTTCGGGCTCGGGAAGCCGGGCCAGGAGGAGGGGCATGAGGCGGTAGGCCAGGAAGGTGAGGCCCAACACCGCCAAAACGGCCAGGCCCCGGCTTCCCAGCCACTGGGCGAGGGCCTTTCCCCAGGTGGCCAGGGGCTCGAGGGGCCAGGCGAGGGCGTGGGCCAGGTAGCTGAGGGCCAGGAGGGCCACCACCCCCCACCAGAGGAGGCCCAGGGCCCGGAAGAAGCGGTCGTCCCCCTCCGTGGGGGTGAGGCGCCCTAGGGCGTTCAGGGCCCTGGCTCCGTAGCGGCCCAAGAGCCAGGCCAGGAGAAGGGCAAGGGCTACGTGTAGGGCCACCATGGTGGGAGTATATCCCGGGTATATTGGGGGCATGGGAGGTTACATACCTGAGCCCACCTTTACCCTCGAGGGCTGGCACATCCTCCACGACTTCCGCCGCTTGGACTATCCCGCCTGGTTCTCCGCCCCCCAGGAGGAACGGCAGGCCGCCTGGGCGGAGCTTAAGGAGATCCTCGAGGAGTGGGAGGAGGTGGAGGCGGAGGGCAGGGGGTCCTTCGGCGTGTACCAGGTGATCACCCACAAGGCTGACCTCCTCTTCCTAAACCTGAGGGAAAACCTGGATGCCCTTCTGGAGGTGGAGGCCCGGCTCAACAGGAGCCTTTTCGCCCGCTACCTAAGCCCCGCCTACGGGTTTTACTCCGTGGTGGAGCTGGGAAGCCAGACCGGTCCCTTGGACCCCGAGGCCCCCTACGTCAAGCCCCGCCTGACCCCTAAGGTGCCCAAGACGGGCTACGTGTGCTTCTACCCCATGAACAAGCGCCGCCAGGGCCAGGACAACTGGTACCTCCTCCCCGCCAAGGAGCGGGCGGAGCTCATGAAGGCCCACGGGGAGACGGGAAGGAAGTACCAGGGAAAGGTCTTGCAGGTGATCAGCGGCTCCCAGGGCCTGGACGACTGGGAGTGGGGGGTGGACCTCTTCAGCGAGGATCCCCTCCAGTTCAAGAAGATCGTGTACGAGATGCGCTTTGACGAGGTATCCGCCCGCTTTGGGGAGTTCGGGCCCTTCTACGTGGGCAAGCGCCTCAGCCCAGAGGCCCTGGCCCGCTTCCTGGAGGTGGGGTAGGGCATGCTACGCCTTTGGGGGTTCAGCCTCTACAGGCTTTTGCCGGAGTTCCGCCGCCTCGAGGCCGAGCACCAGGAGCACCTCAAGGAGGAGTTCGCCCAGTTCCTGAGCCGCTGGCAGGAAAGGGAGGGCTTCCTCCGGGTTTACAGCCTGGTGGGGCTTTCCCCTGAGGCCGACTTCCTCCTCTGGCAAGGGGCCTCGCACCCCCGGGCCCTCCAGGCCCTGAGGCGGGAGATGCACCGCACCCGCCTCATGGGGTTTCTGGAGCCGGCGGGCCTCCACCTGGACCGGGGGGAGGGGGAGCCCTCGGGGGGGTTTTTGGCCCTTTTCCCCTTCGGCCTGGAGGGGGGCTTGCCCGAGGGGGTGAGGGCCTTCCCGGGGGAGGGGCTTTTGGCCCTGGAGGGGCCCTGGGAGGTGCTCTTTCCCCTGGCCCTGCGACAAGGGGGGTACCTGGCTGCTCACCGCACCCCTGGGGAACTTCTGGACGAGCTTTAAGGGCACCTCAGCGCAACCGCTTCAGGGCCTCCTTGATGAGCTCCTGGGCCGTGGCCGAGGGGTTCTTGGCCAAGAGGTCCAAGACCACCCCCCGGGCCTGGCCCTCCTTGAAACCCAAGGCGGTGAGGGCCAGAATCGCCTCCTCCGCCCCTTGGCTTTCCACTTTCTCCCCGGTGAGGAGGCTTGGGGGCACCTTCCCCTTGAGCTCCAGGGCGATCCTCTCGGCAAGCCTTCTCCCCACCCCGCTGGCCGCGGTGAGGAGGCGCAGGTCCCCCTGGGCCAGGGCTTGGGCCAGGAGCCTGGGGGTGAGGGCGGAGAGGAGGGAGAGGGCCACCTTGGGCCCCACCCCGCTCACCGAGAGGAGGAGCTCAAAGAGGAGGAGGCTTTCCTCGTCGGGGAAGCCAAAGAGGGCTAGGCCCTCCTCCCTCAGTTGCAGGTGGGTGTGGACCGCCACCTCCTGGCCTTCCTTTAGGCTTTGCAGAAAGGCCTGGGGGGCTTGCACCAGGAAGCCCACCCCCTTCACCAGGAGGAGGAAGCCCCCTTCCCCCTTTTTCAGGACCGTGCCCTCGAGGTAGCGGATCATCGGCCCATAAACCGGGGCGGGCGCTTTTCCCTGAAGGCCCTTACCCCCTCCTCGTGGTCCTGGGTGCGCCCGGCCTCCCCCTGGAGGATGGCCTCGAGGGCCAGGGCCTCCGTCAGGGAAAGCCGGTGGGTTTCCAGAAGGAGCTTCTTGGTGAGGGCGTAGGCCCGGGTGGGCCCCTGGGCCAGCTCCTGGGCCAGGGCCAGGGCCTCCTCTAAAAGCCTTTCCCCCGGCACCACCCGGTGCACCAGGCCCAGGGCCTGGGCCTCCCCGGCGGAAAGCCTGGGGGAGAGGAGGAGGAGCTCCTGGGCCTTGGCGAGCCCCACCAGCCGGGGAAGGATAAAGCTCATCCCCGAGTCCGGCACCAAGCCGATGCGCACGAAGGCGGGGGTGAAGCTGGCCTCCTGGGCCGCCAGGCGCAGGTCGCCCCATAGGGCCAGGCTCATCCCCGCCCCCGCCGCTATCCCGTTCACCGCCACCACCAGGGGCTTTTCCAGCCCGGCCAGGGCCTCCACCACCCGGTTGTAGCGGCGGAGGTGGGCCTGGTAGTCGGGCTTGCCCTCCCCGAACTCCCCGAGGTCCTGCCCCGCGGAGAAGGCCCGCCCCGCCCCCGTGAGGAGGAGGGCCCGGACCCCGGGGTCCTCCTGGGCTTCCCTTAGGGCCTGGAAGAGCTCGTCCAACAGGGGGCCGGTGAGGGCGTTCAGCTTTTCCGGCCGGTTGAGGGTGAGGAGAAGGACGCCTTCTTGCCTATCCTTCAGGACCATGGCCCTATTGTAACGATCCTAAAGCACCTACACCGCCTTTTGGTGTAGCGTAGATGAAGGGGGTATACGCCCCCTCTTGGGAGGCAGGATGGAGCTCACGTTGGAAAGCCAAGGCTACCTGGAGGCCCTTTACCGGGCCTATCTGGAGGATCCCTTTTCCTTGCCGGAGGAGTGGCGCCGCTACTTTTCCGCCCTCACCCTGGAGGGTTCCCGAAGAGAACCCCAAGGGGACGGCCGACGAGCCACCCCCCTTCCCCTGGCCGAGGCGGTGGACCTGGCCTTCCTCCTCAAGGTGGAGCGCCTGGTCCAGGCCTACAGGGAGCTTGGGCACCTGGCGGCCCGCATCGATCCCTTGGGGCGGGAGCGGCCGAGGCCCAGGGAGCTTTCCCTCGAGGCCCACGGCCTTTCCCGGGAGGATCTCGCCCGGTCCCTCCCCCCCTTCCTCGGCGCCCCCACCCTGGGGGAACTCCTGGGCCGCCTGGAGGAGGTCTACCTGGGCCCGGTGGGGTTTGAGGTGGTCCACACCGAGCCCGAGGAGCGGGCCTGGCTTCTTTCCCGCATCGAGGCCCCCTGGCCCAAGCCTCCCCTCGAGGTGCGCCGGCGCATGCTGGAGCGCCTCATGCAGGCCAGCCTCTTTGAGGCCTTCCTGCAACGCAAGTACCTGGGGGCCAAGACCTTCAGCCTCGAGGGCCTGGAAAGCCTGGTCCCCCTTCTCCTTTTGGCGGTGGAGGAGGCCGCCCGCCACGGGGTCAAGGAGGTGGTCCTGGGCATGGCCCACCGGGGGCGGCTCAACGTCCTGGCCCACGTGGTGGGCAAGCCCTTTGAGCGCATCTTCCGCGAGTTTGAGGAGATCTTCCCCGAGGGCTACTCAGGGGATGTGAAGTACCACCTGGGCTTCTCCAACGACCTCACCACCCCCTATGGGAAGGTGCACGTCTCCCTCAACTTCAACCCCAGCCACCTGGAGTTCGTGAACCCCGTGACCCTGGGGAGGCTAAGGGCCAAGCAGGACCGCTTCGGCGACCGCGAGCGGAAAAGGGGCCTGGCCATCCTGGTCCACGGGGACTCGGCCTTCATCGGGGAGGGCATCGTCCAGGAAACCCTTAACCTCTCCCGGCTTCCCGGCTACCGGGTGGGGGGGACCCTCCACCTGGTGGCCAACAACCAGCTGGGCTTCACCACCCTGCCCGAGGAGTACACCTCCTGCCGTTACCCCACGGACATCGCCAAGATGGTGGGGGCCCCCATCTTCCACGTGAACGCCGAGGCCCTGGACGAGCTGTGGTTCGTGCTGGGCCTGGCCCTGGAGTACCGAAAGCGCTTCGCCAAGGACGTGGTCATCGACCTGGTGGGCTACCGCCGCCGGGGGCATAACGAAACCGACGAGCCCACCTTCACCCAGCCCCCCATGTACGCCCTCATCTCCAAAAGGCCCGAGCCCTGGAGGGTGTATGGGGAAAGGCTCCTCTCCGAGGGGGTGGTGGCGGAGGGGGAGCTTAGGGCCAAGGAGGAAGCCTACCTGGCGGAGCTGGAAAGGGAGTTCGCCCGGGTCAAGGCGGAGCCGGGCCCCGTGGTGCCCCACGGGCTTTCCGGCATCTGGCAGGGGTACGTGGGCGGGCCCGACCACCTGGCGCCCGAGGTGGAGACCGGGGTGCCCCTGGAGGCGCTAAGGGAGTTCCTGCTCCGCCTGAGCGCCGTGCCCGAGGGCTTCCAGGTGCATCCCAAGCTGAAGCGGTTCCTCGAGGCCCGGAAGGAGATGGCCGAGGCCAAACGCCCCCTGGACTGGGCGGCGGCCGAGGCCTTGGCCTTCGCCTCCTTGGCCGCCGAGGGGCACCGGGTGCGCCTCACAGGGCAGGACGCCCTAAGGGGCACCTTCACCCAGCGCCACGCCGCCCTTTACGACTACCAGACGGGCACTCCCTACATCCCCCTGCAGCACCTGGCGGAGGGGCAGGCGGAGGTGGAGATCCACAACTCCCCCCTCTCCGAGGCTGGGGTGCTGGGGTTTGAGTACGGGTACAGCCTGGACTACCCCGAGGCCCTGGTCCTCTGGGAGGCCCAGTTCGGGGACTTCGTCAACGTGGCCCAGGTCTACATCGACCAGTTCCTGGCCAGCGCCGAGGCCAAGTGGAACCGGCTTTCCGGCCTGGTCCTCCTCCTGCCCCACGGCCTCGAGGGCCAGGGCCCCGAGCACTCCTCTGCCCGGCTGGAGCGCTTCTTGCAACTGGGGGCCAAGGACAACCTGCAGGTGGCCTACCCCACCACCCCCGCCCAGTTCTTCCACCTCCTGCGCCGGCAGGTGAAGCGCCCCATCCGCAAGCCCCTCATCGTCCTCACCCCCAAAAGCCTCCTCCGCCACCCCGAGGTGGTCTCCCGCCTGGAGGAGCTCGCCCAAGGGCGTTTCCAGAAGGTGATCCCGGAAAGGGTCAAGGGGGCCAGGAAGGTCCTCCTCACCTCGGGGAAGGTCTACTACGATCTCTTGCAAAAGCGGAGGGAGGTGGGGGCGGAGGACGTGGCCCTCATCCGGCTGGAGCTCCTCTATCCCTTCCCCGAGGCCGAGCTCAAGGAGGCCCTGGACTTTTACCCCAGGAAGACCCCGGTGGTCTACGTCCAGGAGGAGCCGGTGAACCAGGGGGCCTGGTGGTACCTCTCCGCCCGCTTCTGCGGGGAGATCTACGGCCATCCCTTCAGCGTGGTGGCCCGGCCCGAGTCCCCAAGCCCCGCCGTGGGTTCCTCCAAGGTGCACAAGAAGGAGCAGGAAGCGCTTCTCGAAGAAGCCTTCAGGTGAGGAGGTAGACGGTGCAGGAACTGAAAGTGCCCTCCGTGGGCGAGTCCATTGTGGAAGTGGAGATCGGCGCCTGGCTGAAGGGGGAAGGGGAAAGCTTTGCCCAGGATGAGCCCCTGGTGGAGCTCATCACCGACAAGGCCACCCTGGAGCTCCCCGCCCCCTTTGCGGGGACCCTGGAGCGGATCCTGAAGCGTACCGGGGAAAGCGCCAGGGTGGGGGAGGCCATCGCCCTCCTTAAGGCCATGGGGGAGACCCCTTCCCGGCCTGGGCTCGAGGCCCAGGCACCCCAGGCACCCGAGCCCCAGGAGCCCCTGGTCATGCCCGCCGCGGAGCGGGTCCTAAGGGAGGCGGGGGTGTCCCCAGGGGAGGTGGTGGGCACGGGCCTGGGGGGGCGGATCCTCAAGGAGGACGTGGAGCGCCACCTGGAGGAGAGGGCCCAGCAGGCCCCGCCCCAGGCGGAGCCTCCCCGGGTGCAGGAGGCCGCACCGCTTCCCACCCAACCCCCTGCCGACCGCCCCTGGCGGGTGAGCGAGGCGGTGCCCATGAGCCCCTTGCGCCGGCGCATCGCGGAAAGGCTCCTAATGGTGCGGCAGACCACCGCCATGCTCACCACCTTCAACGAGGCGGATATGTCCGCCATCCTCGCCTTGAGGAAGGAGCTGGGGGAGGCCTTCCAGAAGAAGCACGGGGTGAAGCTGGGCCTCATGAGCTTTTTCGTGAAGGCGGTGGTCCAGGCTCTGAAGGAGATCCCCGAGCTCAACGCCGAGATCCGGGACAACGCCATCCTCTACCACCGCTACTACGACATCGGGGTGGCGGTGGGCGGGGGAGAGGGGCTGGTGGTGCCGGTCATCCGGGATGCCGACCGGCTCTCCTTCGCGGAGATCGAGCGCCAGATCGCCGACTTCGCCGAAAGGGCCCGCACCAAGAGGCTGAAGCCCGAGGAGCTCATGGGGGGTACCTTCACCATCACCAACGGGGGGGTGTACGGCTCCCTCAACTCCACCCCCCTCCTCAACCCGCCCCAGGTGGGCATCCTGGGCATGCACGCCATCCAGGAAAGGCCCGTGGCCCGGGAGGGGCAGGTGGTGATCCGGCCCATGATGTACCTGGCCCTTTCCTACGACCACCGCATCGTGGACGGCCGGGAGGCGGTGACCTTCTTGAGGCGGGTCAAGGAGCTGGTGGAAAACCCCGTGCGCCTCATGTTGGAGGTCTAGCGTGGACGCCTACGACCTGCTGGTGATCGGGGCGGGACCCGGGGGGTACGTGGCCGCCATCCGGGCCGCCCAGCTGGGGATGCGGGTGGGCGTGGTGGAGAAGGAGGAGGCCCTAGGGGGCACCTGCTTGCGGGTGGGGTGCATTCCCTCCAAGGCCCTTTTGGAAACCACCGAGCGCATCCATGAGGCCAAAAAGGGCTTGATAGGGGCAAGGGTGCGGGGCCTCGAGGTGGACCTCCCCGCCCTTCTGGCCCACAAGGACAAGGTGGTCCAGGCCAACACCCAGGGGATCGAGTTCCTCTTTAAGAAAAACGGCATCGCCCGCCACCTGGGAAGGGCCCGCTTCCTCTCGGACCGCAAGGTTTTGGTGGAGGAAACGGGGGAGGAGCTTTCCGCCCGCTACCTCCTCATCGCCACGGGGAGCGCCCCCCTCATCCCCCCATGGGCGGAGGTGGACGGAAAGCGGGTGGTGACCTCCACCGAGGCCCTTTCCTTCCCAGAGGTGCCGGGCCGCCTCATCGTGGTGGGGGGCGGGGTCATCGGCTTGGAGCTCGGGGTGGTATGGCACCGCCTGGGGGCGGAGGTCCTGATCCTGGAGTACCTGGACCGCATCCTCCCCACCATGGACGCGGAGCTATCCCGGGCGGCGGAGAAGGTCTTCCGGAAGGAGGGGATTGGGATCCGCACCGGGGTGAAGGTACAGGCGGTGCGCCCTGAGGGGAAGGGTGCCCGGGTGGAGCTGGAAGGGGGGGAGGTCCTTGCGGCGGACCGGGTCCTTCTCGCCGTGGGCCGCAGGCCCTACACCGAGGGCCTGGACCTGGAAAGGGCGGGCCTCGCCACCGACGAAAAGGGGCGGATCCCCGTGGACGAGCACCTTAGGACCCGCGTACCCCACATCTACGCCATTGGGGACGTGGTGCGGGGGCCCATGCTGGCCCACAAGGCCAGCGAGGAGGGGATCGCCGCCGTGGAGCACATGGCCAAGGGGTACGGCCACGTGGACTACCAGGCCATTCCCAGCGTGGTCTACACCCACCCGGAGGTGGCGGGGGTGGGGTACACGGAGGAGGAGCTGAAGGCGCAAGGGGTGCCCTATAAGGTGGGCCGCTTCCCCTACTCCGCCTCGGGGCGGGCCCGGGCCATGGGGGAAACGGAGGGCTTCGTCAAGGTCCTGGCCCACGCCAAGACCGACCGCATCCTGGGGGTCCACGGGATCGGGGCCCGGGTGGGGGATGTCCTGGCTGAGGCCGCCTTGGCCATCTTCTTCAAGGCCAGCGCCGAGGACCTGGGCCGGGCCCCCCATGCCCACCCCTCCCTTTCCGAGGTCCTCAAGGAGGCCGCCTTGGCCGCTTGGGAGAAGCCCATCCACCTGTGATTTCTTCGCCAATCCCCTGGTTAGGACCCACCTGGCCAGGGATTGTATACTTATGCATAACCCCCTCGAGGGGGTAGACTAGGGGTTGGCATGAAGATCGTCCTGGCATACTCCGGTGGGCTGGACACCAGCATCATCCTCAAGTGGCTAAAGGAGACCTACAAGGCGGAGGTCATCGCCTTCACCGCGGACATCGGCCAGGGGGAGGAGGTGGAGGAGGCCCGGGTGAAGGCCCTCAGGACCGGGGCCTCCAAGGCCATCGCCCTGGACCTGCGGGAGGAGTTCGTGCGGGACTTCGTCTTCCCCATGTTCCGCGCGGGGGCGGTGTACGAGGGGTACTACCTCCTGGGCACCTCCATCGCCCGGCCCCTCATCGCCAAGCACCTGGTGCGGATCGCCGAGGAGGAGGGGGCCGAGGCCATCGCCCACGGGGCTACGGGCAAGGGCAACGACCAGGTGCGCTTTGAGCTCACCGCCTACGCCCTGAAGCCCAACATCCGGGTGATCGCTCCCTGGCGGGAGTGGGGCTTCAAGGGCCGGCAGGAGATGATCGCCTATGCGGAGGCCCACGGCATCCCCGTTCCCGTGACCCAGGAAAAGCCTTACTCCATGGACGGGAACCTTTTGCATATTTCCTACGAGGGGGGGGTCCTCGAGGACCCCTGGGCCGAGCCCCCCAAGGGGATGTTCCGCATGACCGTGGACCCCGAGGAGGCCCCCGACGCCCCGGAGTACGTGGAGGTGGAGTTCGAGCGGGGGGACCCGGTGGCGGTGAACGGGGAAAGGCTTTCCCCGGCAGCCCTGCTGCAGAGGCTCAACGAGATCGGCGGGCGCCACGGGGTGGGCCGGGTGGACCTGGTGGAGAACCGCTTCGTGGGCATGAAGTCCCGGGGGGTCTACGAAACCCCCGGGGGGACCATCCTCTACCACGCCCGCCGGGCGGTGGAAAGCCTCACCCTGGACCGGGAGGTGCTCCACCAGAGGGACCAGCTGGCCCCCAAGTATGCGGAGCTCGTCTACTACGGCTTCTGGTACGCTCCGGAGCGGGAGGCCCTTCAGGCCTACTTCGACCACGTGGCCCAGGCGGTCACGGGGGTGGCCCGGCTCAAGCTCTACAAGGGAAACGTCCAAGTGGTGGGGAGGAAGGCCCCAAGAAGCCTCTACCTGAAGGACCTGGTCTCCTTCGACGAGCTTGGGGGCTACCACCAGAAGGATGCCGAGGGCTTCATCAAGATCAACGCCCTGAGGCTTCGGGTAAGGGCCATGGTGGGTGGGTCTCCCTTAGAGGGGGAAGGGAAGGGCCATGGGGCATAGGACCTGGGGTGGCCGCTTCGCCGAGGGCCCAAGCGAGCTGGCGGCCCGCTTTAACGCCTCCCTTTCCTTCGATCGGGCCCTTTGGCGGGAGGACCTTTGGCAGAACCGGGTGCACGCCCAGATGCTCCACCGGGTGGGCCTTCTCACCGAGGAGGAGCTAAAGGCCATTCTGAAGGGCCTGGACCAGATCGAGAAGGAGATCCAGGCGGGCACCTTCCCCTGGCGGGAGGAGCTTGAGGACGTGCACATGAACCTGGAGGCCCGCCTCATCGAGCTGGTGGGCCCTCCTGGGGGCAAGCTCCACACGGCAAGAAGCCGCAACGACCAGGTGGCCACGGATCTCCGGCTTTTCCTCCGGGGGGCCATAGAGGAGCTCCTGGCCCTCCTTTTGGACCTGCGCCGGGTTCTGGTGCGGGAGGCGGAGCGGCACCTGGAGCCCCTTTACGTCCTTCCCGGCTACACCCACCTGCAACGGGCCCAGCCCATTTTGCTTTCCCACTGGTTTTTGGCCTACTACGAGATGTTCCTAAGGGATGCTGGTCGCCTGGAGGACGCCAGGAAGCGCCTCAACGAAAGCCCCCTGGGGGCTGCGGCCCTGGCGGGGACGGGGTTTCCCATAGACCGCCACTACACCGCGCGGGAGCTCGGCTTTTCCGCTCCCATGCGGAACTCCTTGGACGCGGTGGCAAGCCGGGACTTCGCCCTCGAGGTGCTTTCTGCCTTCAACATCGGCATGCTCCACCTCTCCCGCTTGGCGGAGGAACTCATCCTCTATAGCACCGAGGAGTTCGCCTTCGTGGAGGTCCCGGATGCCTTCGCCACCGGCTCCTCCATCATGCCCCAGAAGAAGAACCCGGACATCCTGGAGCTCATCCGGGCCAAGGCGGGAAGGGTCTTGGGGGCCCTGGTGGCCCTCTCCGCGGTGGTGAAGGGATTGCCCCTCGCCTACAACAAGGACCTGCAGGAGGACAAGGAACCCCTTCTGGATGCCCTCGGCACCTACCGGGATAGCCTCAGGCTCCTCGCCACCCTTCTCCCTGGGCTCAGGTGGCGGCGGGAGAGGATGTGGCGGGCGGCGGAGGAGGGCTTTGCCCTGGCCACGGAGCTCGCCGACTACCTGGCGGAGAAGGGGCTTCCCTTCCGGGAGGCCCACCACGTGGTGGGGCGCCTGGTGCGGCGGCTTGTGGAGGAGGGAAGGGCCCTAAAGGACCTCACCCTGGAGGAGCTAAAGGCCCACCACCCCCTCTTCGCGGAGGATGCCCTGCCCCTACTCCGGCTGGAAACCGCCATCCAAAGGCGCCGCTCCTTCGGGGGCACGGCCCCCGAGGCGGTGCGGGAGAGGATTTTTGAGGCTAAAAAGGAGGTGGGCCTTGCTTGATACGAAAATAGAACTCCCCACGGTTTCCCTGCCCCAGGTGCAAAGGGGAAGGGCGGTGGAGCTCAGGAAGGCCAGGCTCGGCGACGTGGACGCCATCTACTGGCTTATCCGCTACTGGGCGGAGAAGGGCCTGATGCTGGTCAGGAGCCACAGCCACCTCTACGAGAACATCCGCGACTTCCAGGTCCTCGTGGACGAGGACGGCCACATCGTGGGCACCGTGGCCCTGCACGTGCTCTGGCGGGACTTGGCGGAGATCAGGGGCCTTGCGGTGCACCCCAACCGGCAGGGGGAGGGCCTGGGGCGCTGGCTGGTCCTGGGGGCGGAGCGGGAGGCAAGGGACCTGGGCCTGCCCCGGGTCTTCGCCTGGACGCTTCAGGTGGGCTTCTTCCGCTCCTTGGGCTACCAGGTCACCACCCGGGAAGCCCTGCCCCCCAAGGTGTGGAGCGAGTGCAACGCCTGCCCCTTCTACGAGAACTGCCGGGAGATCGCCGTCATCAAGAGCCTTTCCCCGGGGGCTTTCGGGGGCTAGAATGGATGGGATGGGCACCTTAACCCGCCACCTGGAGGAGGCCATGGCCCGGGCCCGCCACGGGCTCATGGAGGGCGAGGAGCCCTACCACGGGGGGATTCCAGACCTGCCCGGGGTCTGGGCCACGGGCAAGGGCTTAAGGGGGCGCGAGGCTAACCTGCAGGCGGCCCTGGAGGACGGGCCTCTCTTTTTGGTCTCCCGGGGCCAGGCCCCTACGCCCCTGGGCGAGGTTCGCCTTGGTCTACCCCATGGCGAAGCGGCTTAAGCCGGTTTCCCGGAGGGAACTGGGGCAAGGCCAAAGGCCTTGGGGTTTGCGGGGGGCGGCACCCCTTCCGGGTGCGGGGCTGGGTGCGCCTGGTCCTTTTCAATCCCCATGGGGGGGAGATGGGCGTGGATCTCCCGAAGCAGGTGGGCCTAGAGGAGGTAGAGGAGGTAAAGGAGGAGGAATGGCTGGAGTGAAGGAGCGAGCGGTTTTGGTCCTGGAGGACGGCACCGTCTACCACGGCTACGCCTTCGGGGCCCGGGGGAAGACGGTGGGGGAGGTGGTCTTTAACACCGCCCAGACCGGCTACCAGGAGATCATGACCGACCCCAGCTACCACGGGCAGATCGTGGTCATGACCTACCCCCACCAGGGCAACTACGGGGTCAACGTCTACGACATGCAGTCCAACCGCCCCTGGGTGAAGGGCTTCGTGGCCAAGGAGTTTAGCCGCATGGCCTCTAACCCCAGGGCCCAGCAGACCCTGAAGGAGTTCATGGAATTCTACGGGGTGGTGGGGATCGAGGGGATCGACACCCGGGCCCTGGTGCGGAAGATCCGCGAAGGGGGGGTGCTGAAAGGGACCATCGCCCACGCCAGCCTTTTCGGGGATCCCCAGCACGCCTTCACCCCGGAGGAGCTGGAGGCCCTCCGCCAGGAGGCCAAGGCCTGGACGGACATCGACGGGCGGGACATGACCCCCGAGGTCTCCACCCCCCTGCCCTACGCCTGGCCCACCCTGAAGTCGGGCCGGCGCATCGTGGTCATGGACTTTGGCATCAAGCACGCCATCGTGGAGAACCTGGCCGCTTTGGGCTTCGAGATCCTGGTGGTGCCCGGGAAGACCCCGGCCAGCCAGATCATGGCCCTGGAGCCCCACGGGCTTCTCATCTCCAACGGCCCCGGGGACCCCTCCATGCCCCGCTACGCCCACGAGACCATCTGGAAGCTCATGGGGCTACTTCCCACCTTCGGCATCTGCCTGGGGCACCAGCTCCTGGCCCTGGCGGCGGGGGGGCGCACCTACAAGATGAAGTTCGGCCACCGGGGGGCCAACCACCCGGTGAAGAACCTCCTCACCGGGAAGATCGAGATCACCAGCCAAAACCACGGCTATGCGGTGGACATCGACTCCCTGAAGGAGTTCAAGCCCACCCACATCAACCTGAACGACGGGACCCTCGAGGGCATGGCCCATGCCCGCTACCCCGTCTTCTCCGTGCAGTACCACCCCGAGGCCGCCCCCGGGCCCCACGATGCCCTCTACCTCTTCCGCCGCTTCCTGGAGGAGGTGGAGGCCTTCCACGGGGCCACGGGGCTTCCCGTGGAGAAGCAACGGGCGGACGGGCACGGGGTATAGCCCGGCCCTCGGTCCTGCGGACGGGGGCCCCCACCCTGGCGAGGCCAGGGTGGGGCGGTCTCAGTAGTCCATCCCCCGGATGTTACCCTCCTCGTCCACGTGGATTCCCAGGGCCTGGGGTACCTTGGGCAGGCCGGGCAGGGTCTCAATCCCCCCCATGTAGACCACCACGAACCCTGCCCCAAACCGGCACCTCAGGTCCGTGACCCGCACCCTAAAGCCCCTGGGCCTTCCCCGGAGCTTGGGGTTGTCGGAAAGGGAGGTGGCCGCCTTGGCCATGACCACGGGGAGGGCCTCGCACCCCTCCCTCTTGGCGGCTTTAAGGGCCTTCCTGGCCTCCTCGCTCCACTCCACTCCCTCGGCCCCGTAGATGCGGGTGGCGATGGTTTCCACCTTCTCCTCGAGGGGCATCTCCAGGGGATAGAGGGGCCGGTAGGCATGGGGCAGGGAGAGGGCCTCCAAGACCTTTTCCGCCAGCTCCGACCCCCCTTCCCCTCCTTTGGCGTAGACCTCGCTTAGGGCGAAGGGTAGGCCCCTTTCTTGGGCAAACTCCCGCACCAGGGCGATCTCCTCCAGGGCGTCCGTGGGGAAGCGGTTTAGGGCGATCACCGGCTTGAAGCCGAATAGCTCCACGTTCTCCGCGTGCTTCTCCAGGTTGGCCAGGCCCCTGGCCACCGCCTGGGGGTCCGGCATCCCGTAGGCATCCTGCCCCCCGTGGTAGCGGAGGGCCCGGAGGGTGACCACCAGCACCACCGCCTCGGGGACCAGGCCCGCGGTGCGGGCCACCACGTTCATGAACTTCTCCATGCCCAGATCCGTGGCAAACCCCGCTTCCTGCACCACGTAGTCCGCCAGCCCCAAGGCGAAGAGGCTTGCCCTTAGGGAGTTGGTGCCGTGGGCGATGTTGCCAAAGGGCCCCATGTGGATGAAGGCGGGGTTCCCCTCCGCCGTCTGCACCAGGTTGGGGAGGAAGGCCTGCCTTAGGAGGGCGGCCATGGCCCCCACCGCCCCCAGGTCCTCAGCGTAGACGGGCTTTCCCTCGTAGGTGAAGCCCACCCGCATCCTTCCCAGGCGCTTTTGCAGGTCTTTAAAGTCCCGGGCCAGGCTCATGAGGGCCATGACCTCGGTGGCCACGGTGAGCTCAAACCCTCCTTCCCGGGGCACCCCATGGGCCTTGCCCCCAAGGCCCAGGACGATGTGCCTTAAGGACCGGTCGTTCATGTCGATGGCCCGCTTGAGCTCGATGCGCCTGGGGTCGATTCCCAGCTCGTTTGCCTGGTGCAGGTGGTTGTCCAGGAGGGCATTCAGGAGGTTGACCGCGCTGGTCACCGCATGGAAGTCCCCGGTGAAGTGGAGGTTGATCTCGTGTTGGGGCTCCACCCGTGCCCTGCCTCCCCCTGTGGCCCCGCCCTTCACCCCGAAAACCGGGCCCAAGGAGGGCTCCCTCAGGGCCAAGGCGGCCCTTTTCCCAAGCCGCCATAGGGCATCCACCAGGCCGATGGCGGTGGTGGTCTTTCCCTCCCCGGCCGGAGTGGGGGTGATGGCGGTGACCAGGATCAGCTTCCCTTTGGCCGTAGGGGGTTCCCCCAGGACCTTGGCCATGTGGGGGCCGTAGAGGTAGAGCCTATCCCGGCTTAAGCCCAGCTTGCCGGCCACTTCCTCTATGGGTAGGAGCGCTTCCTTGACGATCACGGGGTAAGCTTACTCCTCCTTCCCAGGGAAAGAAGTCCCACCTCGGGCGCTTGGGTTCCAAAGCTTCCTCATCGGCTGGGGCAAAGGCAGGGCCAGGACACTTGGGGACAAGTAGCGGGCAAGGACCCTTGAAAATAGCCCATCACGATGCTGGATTTTCCAGGATACCTGACCTAGGGGGCGGGGCAAAACCCCCGGTTTCCCCCCGAAAGGAGGAGGGCCAGGACCCCAGGAAGCCCTTTCCCATGCTCCAGCACGGCGGCCAAGGGGAGGGCCCCGGTGGGCTCCACCACCTGCTTGGTGCGGGTGAAGAGGAGCCCCTCGGCCTCCAGGATGGCCTCCTCGCTCACGGTGAGAATGGCGTCCACCTTCCCCTTCAGGATGGGGAAGGTGTGCTGGCCCAGGGCCAGGGTCCTTACCCCGTCCGCCCGGGTTTTGGGGGCCTGGGGCAGGCGCACGATCCCGCCTTCCTCCAGGCTCCTCCTGGCGTCGTCCGCCCCTTCGGGCTCCACCCCCAGGACCAGGGTGCTGGGGGAGAGGGCCTTTACCGCCGTGGCCACCCCGGCGATGAGCCCCCCTCCCCCCACCGGGACCAGGACCGCTTCCGGGAAAAGGCCTAGCTCCCCTGCCTGGGCCATGAGCTCCAGCCCGGCGGTGCCCTGGCCGGCCATGACCAGGGGATCATCGAAGGGATGGATGAAGGCGTACCCGGTTTCCAGGAGAAGGGCCCTGGCCACCTCCTCCCGGTTTTCCACCCTAACCCCTTGGTCCACCACCTGGGCCCCGTAGGCCCGGGCCGCCTCCTTCTTGTAGGGGCTTGCCTCCTCCGGCATCACGATGAGGGCCTTGACCCCCAGGATCCGGGCGGCGTAGGCCAAACCCTGGGCGTGGTTGCCGCTACTCACCGCCAGGAGCCCCTTGGGGCTTTCTAGGGTCAGGGCCTTGGAAAGAGCCCCCCGGGCCTTGAAGCTTCCCGTCTTCTGCAGGTGCTCGGCTTTTAAAAGCACGCGCTTTCCCAGGAGTACATCCAGGAGCCTCGAGGTGAGGAGGGGGGTGCGGTGGATATAGGGGCGGATGCGCCGGTGGGCGGCGTAGATGTCCTCCAGTTCCACACCTCTTTATACCGCCCCTGGGTCCGGTGTGGACACGGCCCTTGCTTCCCGTTAAAGTGGTAGGGGTATGGACTTCCTTTACACCTTGGTCATCCTCCTCTACCTGGGCGTGGCCGGGCTTTTGGTCTACCTGGTCCTGGTGCAGGAGCCCAAGCAGGGCGCCGGAGACCTCATGGGGGCCTCCGCGGACCTCTTTTCCGCCCGCGGGGTCACCGGGGGGCTTTACCGGCTCACCGTCATCCTGGGGGTGGTCTTCGTGGCCCTGGCCCTTTTGATCGGCCTCTGGACCCGTTGACAAAACCCTTCCCCCTCGGTACCATAGGCGTTGCCTGGGGCCGTGGCGCAGTTGGGAGCGCGCCTCAATGGCATTGAGGAGGTCAGGGGTTCGAATCCCCTCGGCTCCACCAGAAACCCCCTGGGGAAACCCAGGGGGTAAGGCGTTTACCGTAAGGCCCTGATCCCCAAAAGGAGGAAGAGCAGGTTGGCCCCCCAGGCCCCAAGCTCCGGGGGGAGGGCCCCGATCCCCGCCAAGGAGCGGCCCAGGAAGAAGGCCCCATAGTACCCCAGGGCCAGCACCACGCTTAGGCCCAGGGCGAGCCCCGTGCTCCGGCCATAGCGTAGGGCCATGGCCGTGGCCAGGAGGACCAGGACCAGGTTGGCCAGGGGCAGGGCCAGCTTGGAGTGAAACTCCAGCCGGGCCCGCCACTTTTCCAGGGGGGCCAAAAAGGGGTCCCGCATCTTGGCCCAGGCCCCCGAGAGGCTATCCTGGCCAAAGCTGAAGGTGTCGGCGTAGTCGGCGATGGCCCGGGCCCGGGAGAGGTCGGACTCCACCTCCAAGACCTTCCCCTGGCTCACCACCCGGAAGACCTTGCGGGTCTGGGCCAAGAGGTCCTTGGCGGTTTCCAGCCGGGGAACCTCGGCGAAATCCACCCGGTAGAAGCGGTACTCCTTCAGGGTGATCACCCGGTCCTCCCAGTTTCCCCGCTCGGCGAAGAGGAAGGTGCCCTCCTCCCCCTGGAAGGAGGTGATCCGCACCTTCACCATCTCCTTTTTCCCCATGTCGAAGTCCTCAAAGTAGAGGCTTCGTCCCTTGCCGATGGGGATCTGTAGGCCCTTTAGGCGGAATAGCCCGGCCCCTTGCGTATGGATCTCGTCCCACCAGGCCACCCGTACCCTTTCGTTGTAGTAGGGAACCAGCTTTTCCTGCAGGTAGAGGGCCGCGCCGCTCAGCAAAGCCCCTGTTCCCACCAGGGGCAGGGCCGCCCGCCAAAGGGGAATCCCCCCCGAGAGCAGGGCGAACTGGGCCCCTTCCGCGGAAAGCCTGCCGAAGACCAGGACCGTGGTGGTGACCAAGGCGATGGGGAAAACCTGGACCAGGACCCCGGGCACGTGGTAGGAAAGCCAACGCGCCACCTTGACCAAGGGCACCCCTTCCAGCCAGCGGGCCCCGGCGTAGAAGAAGCCGAAGAGGTAGACGAGGGTGAGGAAAAGGAGGGCCAAGAGGAGAAGCGGGAGGCTTTCCTTGAGGATGTGCCGGTAGAGGGTCATGGGAGGCGGTTGGCGTACTGGGCCAGGGCACCTGCCCCGGGAGGGATTTTGGTGGTGGCCTGCACCTTACCGGAGGCGAAGCGCAGGTAAAGCCGGGCGCTTGGCCCTTGGCCCCTTAGGGTGGCCTTTCCTTCCTGGTAGGTGAAGCTTCCCAGGGCCAGGGCTTCGCGCTCCTTTAGGTTCACCACCAGGGTTTCCGCCTGGAGCCTGGGCTTTTCCGCCTGCACCCTGCCCTTCAGGATCACGAGGTCCTCGGAGAATAGGGCCAGGGCCCGCTCGGCCTTTAGCCCCTTGAAATCCGCGTTGCTGAAGGTGAGGCCGGTAAAGCGGGCTTCCTGCTTGGGGATATCGTGCTCGAGGGTCTGGGCCAGGAAGGTTTCCTTCTCCGAAAGGAGCTCGGCCCCCTTGGCCCGCACGAAGCTCCCCTCCTTGTACTCGATGTAGCCCGCCTTAAGGCGGAGGCCGTTCTCGTGGTCGGTGAGGATTCCCCCTTGGGGCAGGGTGGTTACCCCCGTGTCCAGGTTGACCCTTTGGGTGCCGAAGGGCTCCACGCTGAAGGCGGCGAAGCGGGCTCCTAAGGAGGAGGCCAGAAAAAGGGCCAGGGCCAGAAGAAGGCGGCTTTGTCCCCTCATGGGAGGCACTTTACCAGAGGATCTTGAGGAGCGTCTTAGGGCCTCCTTGGCGTATATTGGGCGTGGTGCGCTGGCTGCCTCTGGCCCTGGGCTTGGCTCCCCTTTTCCCTCCCCTGGCCCTTTTAGCCCCCCTATTCTTGGGTTACCTGAGGCGGCTTTCCCCCTGGGCCCTGGGCCTTTTGGGTATCTACGCCCTTTTCCTTCTCCTTCCCGCCCTTCTGGCCCCGGAAGCCTGGGCCTTCCCCTTGGCCCTGGGCCGGCTTCTTTACGTGCTGGGCCTCTTGGGGGCGGGGGTGGCCTTGGGCCTCCAGGCCCCTTCCCCATCCCGGGCCCTAAGGCCTTTGGGGTATGGCCTTTTCCTCCTCTACCTGACGGCCTTCCTGGCCTCGTACCTGACCTTCGGGGACAGGGTGGTGGGGGAAAGGCTTATGCACCCCTTCCATAGCCCGGTGGGCCTGGGGTTCATGGGGGCAGTGGGGGTCCTCCTTGCCGCCTACACCCGTTATTCCTGGCCCTTCCGCCTCCTTCTGGGCCTTTTGGGGGGAGCGGTTTTGCTCCTCAGCGCGAGCCGCGGGGGGATGCTGGCCCTGCTCCTTGGGGGGGCTTTTGGGCTTCTTTTCCGCGGGCGGGGGTTTTGGGCCTTGGGGGTAGCCGGGCTGGTCCTCTTCGCCGCTTTCACCTCCGACAACCCTCTTTCCGAGCGCTTCTTCCAGACCCACCTTTCGGGGCGCGAGGGGCTATGGCTCAGGGCCTATGAGGTCTACCGGGCCCATCCCTGGACGGGGGTGGGGCCCTATGTGCTGGGGGATTACCTGAAGGGGACCCTCTTTGGCGACTGCTTTCTCTTCCCCCTCCTCGAGGCCCGGGGCCTCACCTGCCCTGATGGGCTTAGGCCCCTTGGGGGTTTGTGGAGCTTTGCCCACAACCACCTTCTCCAGGCCCTGGGGGAAGGCGGGGTGTTGGGTGGGGTGGGGCTTCTTCTCCTGGTGGGGGGGTTTTTGGCCGCCGCCTGGGGGGAGGGGCTCCTTTTCTCCCTCCTCCTGGCCTTTGTGGCCATGGGGATGAGCGATAACCCCTTTAGCGTCCCGAGCCCCTTCCGGGGGGAGGTCTTCTTCCTCCTGGGGGGGATGGCCCTGGCTCGGGGGGTAAGGCTTCCCGCCACCTTGGGTTGGGCGGGGGCCGTGGCCCTTCTTTGGTCCTTGCCCTTCCTCTACCTGGCCACCCGCCCCCCCACCCCTCCCCCCAGGCTGGCCTACCTGGCCCTTCCCCCGGAGGGGGTGGGTTTCTTGCGCCTCGTGGGAGGGGAGGGGTACAGGGTCCAGGTGTGGCTTTGCCAAAAGGGCTGCCAGCGCCTGGGCTGGGAGTGGCCGGGGGACAAGCGGGTTATTTTCCGGGTACCAGAGGGTCTACCTCCCGGGGAGTACCGGCTTAGGGTCCTCCTCTTCAGCCAGCACCGCCTGGCCCTAAGGCCCCGCTATGTGCTGGAGAAGGAGGTGCGGTGGTGAGGGTCTTGGCCTGGGTTTTGGGCCTTGGGACCTTTGCCCTCGGGGTTTCCCTGGCCCTTTGGTCCTTGGACCAGGGTTTCCGCCTGGCCCCCCTCACCCAAGAAGCCTGCGTTCCCGGGTCCATTCCCGAGCGGGCGGAGCTATGGAGCAACGGGGTGGTGGAGATCCCCCTTTGCCGGAAGGGGCGGGTGGGGCTGGTCCTCGAGGGCACCCTGGCCCACGGGAAAGGGCCTTACGCGGTGGTGGTGGAGGGAAGCCGGGTGCTCTGGCAGGGGGAGGTGCGGGGGGTGGTGGAGGTCTGGGTGACCACCACGGGGAAGGGAACCCTGGCCTTGGTCTTCCCCAACGACCTCTACCAGCCCCCTGAGGACCGGAACCTCTTCCTTCGGGCCTTGCGGGTTGAGCCTTAGTGGAGAAGGGTTAGCAGGGCCAACACCGCGCCGATGGCGGTGAAGACCAGCATGGCCTTGTTGAAGGCGGTGTTGATATCCGCCTTGACCTCCTGGCGCAGGGCTTCCAGCCTGGTCTCCAGCTTTGCCATCCGGCTTTCCAGCTGCTGGATCTGTCCTTCCAGTTGGCTTTGGACCTGGCCGATCCTGGCCTCCAGTCTCCTTTCCACCTGGTGGATTTGTTCACCCAGGTGGCTCTGGACCTGGCCGATGTGGGTTTCCAGCTGCTTCGTTCGGGTGTCCAGCTCCTTTTGGATTTGCTGGATCTGTCCTTCCAGTTGGCTTTGGACCTGGCCGATCCTGGCTTCCAGTCTCCCTTCCACCTGGTGGATTTGTTCACCCAGGTGCCTCTGGACCTGGCCGATGTGGGTTTCCAGCTGCTTCGTTCGGGTGTCCAGCTCCTTTTGGATTTGCTGGATCTGTCCTTCCAGTTGGCTTTGGACCTGGCCGATCCTGGCCTCCAGTCTCCCTTCCACCTGGTGGATTTGTTCACCCAGGTGCCTCTGGACCTGGCCGATGCGGGTTTCCAACTTGCTTTCCACTTGGGCAATCCGGCCTTCCAGCTCTTGGCGGACCTGCTGGATCTGCCCTTCAAGACGGACCTGTACCTGGTCCATCCGGGACTCCAGCCTGGTTTCCCCCTCCGCCAAGCGCCTTTCCGTGGAAGCAAGCCGGGCCTCCAGCTTGTTTTCCACCTCGCCCAGACGCTTCTCCAAGGACCCCAACCGGCCTTCCGTATGGGTCCGGGTTTCCCTCAGCTCGGCCTTGACCTCTTCCCGCAGGGTATCTATGCGCCGCGAAAGGTCTTGCACCAAGGGGGGGAGGACTTGGAGGGTGGCCTCCACCACCCCTTCCAGCTTTTCCAGCCTCTCCCCCAGCCCTTCCACCTCGGGCATGGCCTCAGTCTAGCGCAGGGCAAGACTAAAGGAAAGGCTCTGGCCCAAGGCCTCGGCGTACTGGCCCTTAAGGACGTTCTGCCAGCGCACCTCGTAGGTGAAGCAGCCGTCGTAGTAGCGGAGGGTGAGGCCGAGGCGGGTGAGGCCTCCCCGGTTTAGGCCCACCTCGGGGGCAAGCCAAAAGGCCTGGCAACAGGTGCGCTCGGGAAGGGGCATGGCGTACCCCAGGCGGATCTCCTCCAGGCTTCCCCGCACGTACCCCAGGCGGAAGGTGCCGAGGCTTAGGTCTTGGACCTCCCCCTCCAGCCGGTCCAGGCGCTGGCCCAAGGGGTTATCCAGGGTGTAGCGGAGGCCAAAGGGGCCATACCGCCCTTCCAGGGTTAGGCGTTGGAACTCGTCCCGGTTCTCAAAGGTGAAGGGTGGGGTGGGGGAAAGGGGTTCCAGCCTCCCCGCATAGGCGGCCCTCAGGGCGAGGTCCCCTTCCCGGAAGGCCCCCTCCAGGCCCCCCCCAAGGGCCAGGTAAGGGGAGTAGGGGGTGAAGGGATAGAGGGCGAGGAGGAAGCTGGGGCTTAGGGTCAGGCTAAAGGGCCCTTCCCTAAGGGTTTCCCGGTACCCCCCCTCGAGGCCCACCGTGGCCCCCTGGCTCCTCGAGGTCTCCGCATACCGCAGGAAGGGCCTCAGGGTGAGGTTCCCTAGGCGAAGGGTGGGGGTGTAGCGGGCCTCCAGCCGGGGAGTATCGGCATCGGGAGGGTTGGGGCTTGCGGCCAGGAAGAGGTCGTCCCAGTAGGCCTGTACCCCGGGGGCATAGCCGAACCGCACCTCGGCCCCCCGCCCCCCTTCCCTTAGGCCCAGGCGCAGGGCTTCCTGAGGGGTGCCTAGGCCCGTGGCCAGGAGGGTGAACCTCCTCTCCCACCTGCCGAGCTCCTCCCCGGGCCTGGGAAGGGGGAAGTCCCGTAGCCCCAAGGTCCAGCCTCCCGCTTCCGAGCTGGAGAGGACCAGGGGGCTTCTCAGGTCCGGGCGGCGGTTGGCGTTCGCCCGGGTTTCCCCCAAGGGGATTTCCAGGCCCCACAGCCCAAGGGTGGCCTCCCCCTTAACCTCCCCCGTGGCCACCAGGAAGGTGGCCTCCTCCATCCCCAAGCGCACGTCCTCCCCGCAGGGGCAAGGGGTGGCGAGGAAGCCTTTGAGCCGGGCCTCCTCCCGGGTGAAGCTTCCCTCCGCCGCCTTGACCCGGTAGGCGGGGCTTTCCAGGAAGATGCCCTCCCCCTTAAGGGGCTTTTCCAGGCGAAGCCGGCTGACCTCCGCCTTAAGCCTTCCCCGGGCAAGGCGCACCCCCTTTAGCTCCTTCCCCACCAGTTCCCGGGCCTCCACCTGCCAGCCCTCGGCCTCCCCCTTTAGGCCTTCCGCCTGGAAGCTTCCCTCCTCCTCGAGGTAGCGGATGGCGGGGGCTTCCAGGTAAAGCCCTTCCCGCTCCAGGCAGGCCTGGCCCTCGAAGACCAGGACCTCTCCGTCGTAGCTCATCTCCTGGCCCCCCAGGAGGCCGTCCTCGGTTTCCAGGGTGTAGGGCCTCTCCCTGCAGGGCCCTGCCAGGGCGAGGCCCAGGAAAGCCCCCAAAACCAGTAGCCGCCGCATGCCTGGGATTCTACCGGGATCGGACCCGGAGCTCCACACGCAGATGGGGTAAAGGGCATGGTATCCTTCCTGGGAGGAGGGGGAATGCCGGAGTTGTCCACGACATCCCTGCTGGAAGAGCTCAAACGGAAAATTGCCACCCGTGAGGCGGTGGTGGGGGTGGTGGGCCTGGGGTACGTGGGCCTTCCCTTTGCGGTGGAGAAGGCCAAGGTGGGGTTCAGGGTCATCGGGGTGGAGCAAAACCCCAGGCGGGCGGAGAAAGTGAACCGGGGGGAAAACTACATCCCTGACGTGCGGGATGAGGACCTTAAGGAGTTGGTGGCCCGGGGGTTGATCCGGGCGGAGACCGACTTCCGCCGGGTACCCGAGATGGACGTCATCGTCATTGCCGTGCCCACGCCCCTTACCCAGAACCTCACCCCAGACCTCCGGTACGTGGTGCGGGTTACGGAGGCCATCGCTGAGCACCTGAGGCCAGGCCAGCTCATTAGCCTCGAGTCCACCACCTACCCGGGCACCACGGAGGAGGTGATGCTCCCCCTCCTCGAGGCCCGGGGCCTCAAGGTGGAGGAGGACTTCTTCCTGGTGCACTCCCCCGAGCGGGTGGACCCCGGCAACAAGCGCTACACCACCAAGAACACCACCAAGGTGGTGGGCGGGTGTGGCCCGCGTTCCCTGGAGGTGGGGGCCTTCTTTTACGGCCAGACCATAGAGCGGGTGGTCACCGTTTCCAGCGCCAAGGCGGCGGAGCTGGTCAAGGTCTTTGAGAACACCTTCCGTGCGGTCAACATCGCCTTGGTGAACGAACTGGCCCTCCTTTGCGACCGCATGGGGCTTAACGTGTGGGAGGTGCTGGACGCCGCCTTCACCAAGCCCTTCGGCATCATGCCCTTCTACCCGGGCCCCGGAGTGGGCGGGCACTGTATCCCCATAGACCCCCACTACCTGGAGTGGAAGGCCAAGGAGTACAACTTCAACACCCACTTCATCGCCTTGGCGGGTGAGATCAACCGCAAGATGCCGGAGTTCGTGGTGGAGAGAACCCTTCGCCTTTTGGCGGGGGAGGGGATTCCCATCAAGGGCGCCAAGGTCTTGGTCTTAGGGGTGGCTTACAAGAAGGACATCGGCGACTACCGGGAAAGCCCGGCCATCCGGGTGATTCAGGGCTTAAGGCGCCTGGGCCTCGAGGTCCAGTACCACGACCCCCACGTGCCCCGGTTCCAGGAGCACGGCTTGGAGATGGAAAGCGTGGACCTAACCCCAAAGCGGCTGGAGGAACAGGACCTGGTCCTGATCACCACGGATCACTCGGCCTTTGACTACCCTTGGATCCTGGAGCACGCTAGGCGGGTTTTGGACACCCGGGGGGCTACCCGCCATCTCAAGCATCCCAAGGTGACCTTGTTATGAAGCGCTTTGCCTTGATCGGGGCCGCCGGCTACATCGCTCCCCGCCACCTCAAGGCCATCAAGGAGGTGGGGGGGGATCTGGTGGCGGCCTTGGATCCCTTCGATGCGGTGGGCGTACTGGATAGCTACTTCCCCAACGCGGAGTTCTTCCGTGAGCCCGAGGTGTTTGAGGCCTACCTGGAGGACCACCCTGTGGACTGGGTTTCCGTGGTGAGCCCCAACCATCTCCACGAGGCCCATATCCGCTTGGGCTTACGCCAGGGGGCCCATGTGCTATGCGAGAAGCCCTTGGTGGTGGAACCGGAGTCCCTGGACCGCCTGGCGGCCATGGAGGCCCGCACGGGCAAAAGGGTGTACACGGTTTTGCAGCTTCGGGTTCATCCCGCCCTCTTGGCCTTGAGGGAACGGTTGCAAGGGGAAGGGGGGAAGAGGCAGGTGGTGCTCACCTACATCACCAGCCGCGGGCCTTGGTACCAGAAGAGCTGGAAGGCCGATGAGGCCAAGAGCGGCGGTGTGGCCACCAATATCGGCATCCATTTCTTTGACCTTCTCCTTTGGTACTTTGGGAGGGTGGAGGTCCTCGAGGTCCACCTGCGCACGCCCACCACGGTGGCTGGGTATCTAGAGCTGGAAAGGGCCCAGGTGCGCTGGTTTCTTTCCATAGACCCCCGCTTTCTTCCCCAAGAGGTTCAGGCTCGAGGCCAACGCACCTACCGCTCCATTCGCATCGAGGGGGAGGAGGTGGAGTTTTCCGAGGGGTTCACCGACCTGCACACCGAGGTCTACCGCCGTACCCTGGCTGGGGAGGGATTCGGCCTGGAGGAAGCCCGGCCGGGTATTGAGGTGACCGCCCGGGTGCGCCGGGCGGAGGTGGTTGTCCCCCGCCCTGGGGTCCGGCATGCCTTCCTGGAGTAGGGATGGAATACTTCGTGCACGAAAGCGCCTACGTGGATGAGGGCGCCAAGATAGGCCGTGGTACCCGAATATGGCATTTCTGCCATATCATGCCGGGGGCGGAGATCGGGGAGGAATGCACCTTGGGCCAAAACGTCTTTGTGGCCAAAGGGGTGAGGATGGGCCGGGGGTGCAAGATACAGAACAACGTCTCCCTGTACGAGGGGGTCGTCTTGGAGGACCATGTGTTCGTGGGCCCCAGCGCGGTCTTCACCAACGTGCGCACCCCCAGGGCGGCCTTTCCCCGCAATCGCAGCGAGGACTACCTCCGGACGTTGGTCAAGCGGGGGGCTACCATTGGCGCCAACGCCACCATTGTCTGTGGGGTGACCATTGGGGAATGGGCCTTTGTGGCCGCCGGGGCTGTGGTTACCAAGGATGTGCCCCCTTATGCCTTGGTGGCCGGGGTGCCGGCCCGGATCGTGGGGTATGCTTGCGAGTGCGGTCTTCCCCTGCGCTTTGCCCCTGAGGGGGAGGAGGCACAGTGCAGGGAATGCGGCCGGCGCTACCGCAAGGAAGGGGAGAGGGTATGGCGGGTGGAGTGAACCGCATCCCCATCCTGGACCTCACCCCGGAGGTGGAGGCGCTCTGGGATGACCTCATGGCGGCCATCACCCGGGTGTTGCGCTCGGGGCAGTTCATCCTCGGCCCCGAGGTGGAGGCCTTTGAAAGGGAGGTGGCGGAGTACTTGGGCGTCAAGCATGCCATCGGGCTTAACTCCGGCACCGATGCCTTGGTGATCGGGCTAAGGGCCCTGGGGGTAGGCCCTGGGGACGAGGTGATCACCACGCCCTTTACCTTCTTCGCCACCGCCGAGGCGATAAGTTTGGTGGGGGCCACGCCGGTTTTTGTGGACATAGATCCCAAAACCTTCAACATCAATCCCGACCTCATCCCGGCCGCCATCACCCCTCGGACCAAGGCCATCCTTCCCGTGCACCTTTACGGCCGCCCGGCGGAGATGGATGCCATCCTGGCCATAGCGGAGGAGCATGGGCTTAAGGTGCTGGAGGACTGCGCCCAGGCCTTTGGGGCCACCTACCGGGGCAAAAAGGTGGGGACCTTGGGGCATGCGGGGGCTTTCTCCTTCTTCCCCAGCAAGAACCTGGGGGCCTATGGGGATGGGGGTTTGCTGGTCACCGACGACGACGGGGTAGCTGAGCTGGCGCGGATGCTCAGGGCGCACGGCTCGAGGCGCAAGTACTTTAACGAGATGGTGGGGTATAACTCGCGCCTGGATGCCCTTCAGGCGGCTATCCTGCGGGTCAAGCTGCCCCATGTGGATCGGTGGAACGAAAAGCGGCGTCAGGTGGCCCGGCGCTACAACCAGCTTCTTTCCGGGATTCCTGACCTGGTCCTTCCCGAGGTTTCCGAAGGGCACGTCTTCCACCAGTACACGGTGCGGATTCTCGGGGGTAAAAGGGATATGGTCCAACAAGCCCTGGCAGAGGCGGTTATCGGCACCATGGTCTATTACCCCATTCCCCTCCACCGGTTGCCGGTGTATGGCTATCCGGAAGGAGCTTTACCGCTGGCAGAGAGGGCGGCGGGCGAGGTCCTTTCCTTGCCCATGGGACCCTTTTTGGAAGGGGGCGCGCAGGAGAAAGTAGTTGGGCCTTTAGTAACCTTCTTGTCGTAATGAAGAACCCATCTTTCTGGTCTCCCCTAAAAAGCCATTTTTTCCGTGGAGTATTGGCTATCGGGGGGAGTACCGCTTTGGCCCAACTTGTCGCGGTGCTGGCCTCCCCCATTTTAACGCGGGTTTACGGTCCGGATGATATGGGCAGCTGGGGGCTTTTTGTCAGTTTTCTTGGCTTGGCCTCGGTTTTAACCTCCCTGAGATATGAGGTGGCGATCGTGGCCGCCCGAAAGGACGAAGATGCCTTGTTGCTGTGCTGCAGCGGTCTTGTTCTTGTTTTGCTGACATCTCTGCTTGGAGCTTTCGCATTTGAGTTCCTGCGGCAAGGGGGTGCTCTGGGTTATGGCGTGTTCTCTCCTTTGGCAACACTTTTGGCCTTTATCGCCTTGGCTTCCACCGGTTTTGGGCTTGTATTGCGTTTTTTTGCGCTGCGCAGGGAAAGATTTGGGGTGATTGGCCGTTTCACCGTTGCCCAGGCATGGTCCAAGGTGCTCTTGCAGTTGGTTTTGAGCCCTTTTGGTTCCATGGGACTGCTCCTTGGGGAGACGCTGGGGAGGCTGGTGTCATTGGGATGGCTATTCCGGGGTCTCTCCTGCCTGAGACCTGCCTTTGCCCCTCGCGTTCTTTTGGCGTACTGGACGTATCCCGTTATTCAGCTCCCTTCAAGTTTTGTAAACACATTGGTTTTGGTTGCCCCGGTTCCCCTCTTCGTGTCCTTGTACGGGCCTTCTGCGGGGGGGGCTCTCGCCCTTGCACAAAGGGTGGTTGGACTCCCTGTAAGCTTGATTGGCACCGCGGTGGCCGATGTGTTTTATGGGCGCGCTTCTATAATGCTTCGCCAGGAGCCAAAACGACTTTTGGCGTTTTTTCTGAGAGTTTCCTTTGGGCTAGGGCTTATGGGTTTTGCGTTGGGTTTTGTCCTTTGGTTTTTTGCTCCCAAGGTGGCAACCTGGGTATTTGGGCCCGAGTGGGAGTTGGCAGGCCAGATGCTGGGGGCTATGGCTCCCTGGGTCACCCTTCAGTTAGCGGTTAGCCCGGTCAGTCGGGTGGTGTTTCTCTCCCCTTGGTCTTGGTTGAAGCTTTTGTACGACTTTCTTTCCCTGGGGGCTGTCCTAAGCCCCCTATGGTTTCTCAGGTTTTCTGGGCCGGTAGAGGCGGTATGGGGTATATCCCTCCTGATGGCGGGGACATATGGAGCCTATTTTGTCATTTTGCTTTTCTTGGTGCATCGGCTACAGTATGAGGGCGGGGGAGGAGCATGACGGTGGTCAGTGTGGTGGGTGCCCGGCCGCAGTTCATCAAGGCGGCGGCGGTGTCGCGGGTTCTTAGGGCTACACCTGGACTTCGGGAAGTGTTGGTCCATACGGGCCAGCACCATGACGACAACATGAGCCGGGTTTTCTTTGAGGAGCTGGAGATTCCGGAACCCGATTACCACCTGGGTATAGGCGGGGGAACCCATGGGCAAAACACGGGCCGCATGCTGGAGGCCATAGAGGGGGTTCTCTTGAAAGAGAAGCCCGATTGGGTCTTGGTCTACGGGGACACGGACAGTACCCTGGCGGGGGCCCTGGCTGCGGCCAAGCTGCACATTCCCGTGGCCCACGTGGAGGCCGGTCTACGCTCCTTTAACCGGCGTATGCCAGAGGAAATCAATCGGGTCCTCACTGACCACGTATCGGACCTTCTTTTCGCTCCCACGGAAACGGCCGTACAAAACCTCCTACGGGAGGGTATTCCTGCTGATAAGGTGCACTTGGTGGGGGATGTGATGTACGATGCCGCTCTTTACTATGGAGAGAAGGCCGAGAGAGAAAGCCAGATACTCCAGCGCTTGAATGTGGCCCCGAAGGGCTATATCCTTGCCACGGTTCACCGGGCCGAGAACACGGATGATCCCGTACGACTAAGGGTTATCTTGGAGGCCCTGGCCCAGGTGCACCGGGAGGTGCCGGTGGTTTTCCCCGTGCACCCTCGTACCCGCAAGCGGGCTGAAGCCTATGGCCTGGAGGAGCTCTTGGACAGGATGTTGACCATTGAACCCGTGGGATACCTGGACATGGTGATGCTGGAGAAGAATGCCCGACTTATTGCCACCGACTCAGGTGGGGTGCAGAAGGAGGCCTTCTTCTATCGCGTGCCGTGCGCTACCCTAAGGGACGAGACCGAGTGGGTGGAGCTGGTGGAGTCTGGATGGAATCGTTTGTGCCCGCCAAAAGATGTGGAATCTCTAGTGGGTTGTTTTCTTAACGTTTGGGATGGTGCTCTGATTTTTCCCTACGGGAATGGACGCGCGGCTGCGGGAGTGGCTACGCTTTTGGCTGGGGGAGGAATCCTATGGAGCAAAAACGTGTTTTAGTGGTAAGCTTCTTTTTCCCACCACGACCGGGTGTTGCCTCGCTTCGGTTGAGGGGTTTAGCAAAATACTTACCTGAGTTTGGATGGGAGCCCGTTATTCTTACCGCTAAGCTGCCAGGGCAACCAGACCCACGCTTCAATGTTGTAGAGACTCCCTATCCTGGGGATGTGGGGGAGCTGTTGCTGAGAAATCTTCGCTGGTTGGGCATCCGTGGATACAGGGATAAGGCTGGCGTTTTCCGAGTTGACGAGCCCATTCGGACGCCTTTAAGCCGGACGCTGGTTGATACAGTAAAACGGGCTACCCGGACGTTCATTTTTCCCGATAATCAAAAAGCATGGTATCCGTACGCGGTTGCCGCTGGGCGTTCCTTGCTGGCCCATGAGAAATTTCACGCAATTATAAGTAGCTTTGGTCCGCCTACGAGCCACCTCATCGCTAGGACTTTAAAAGTAGAATCAGGGCTTCCCTGGATTGCTGATTTTAGGGACTTATGGACTCAAGATCCTTACTACGGCTATTACTATTTTGCGAGCCCTCTGCGGAAATTTTTTGATAGGAGACTCGAACGAAAAACCTTAGAGGAGGCCGATGCTTTAATTACCGTGTCGGAGCCTTACGCCGAGAAGCTCCGTTTTCTTCATAAGGAAAAGGCCGTTGAAGTAATCACGAATGGGTTTGACCCGGAAGAGGTAGCCCTTGAAAGTGAGCCTCTAACTACAGACATGAGCTTTCTCTACTCAGGTAGCCTTTATGGCGGTATGCGAGACCCAACACCGTTCTTTTATGTTCTGAGCGAACTCATTTCAGAGGGACATATATATGCATCTGATGTTACAGTTACTTTTTATGGAAGTGATCACGGATGGCTCATTCCGCATATAAGGAAACTCAAGTTGCAGGATGTAGTCCGGCTGCTTCCATCTGTGCCTCGTGCAGAGGTTTTGGCAAAGCAGCGTCAGGCGCAAGTTCTGCTTCTTTTGGATTGGAAAGACCCAAGGGAAGAAGGCATTTACACGGGCAAACTTTTTGAATACCTCGCTGCTAAACGACCAATTTTGGCCTTTGGTGGAAAGGGGGGCGTGATTGCAAAACTTCTTCAGGAAACGGGTGCGGGGCGTTATGCGCGATCTCCTCAGGAGCTTCGGAGCATTCTCTTGGAGTGGTATAGTGAATATAAAAGGGAGGGTAAGGTCGTGTACAGAGGAAAGTGGGAAGTGGTCGAGGAATACAGTCACCGAAAAATGGCGCGTCGATTTTCGCAACTCCTGGACGCGTTGAATGAAAGACACAGCTAGTATTTATGTGGAGGCTTTTTGAGGTCTTCTCAGCCCAAGTTAGGTTGTGTAAGTTTTAGGGGCGCACTGTAAGGTCTGGGGGCACAGAGTTTGTGATCCCAAAATACTTACTGTGGGCAGGTCACAATGGCAAGGGACTACACGCGCAATTTTGCAACCGGCGGTTCACGGGCCCTAATAATGCTAATTTTTGGTCTACAATTGTGGCTAACACCGTTTTACCTTTGGGAAAGTGGTTTGCCGCAACTAAGCCACATGCTTGGCGTGGTTGTTGTGGTCCTTTTATTGCTGTTCCGTCGTAGGTTTCTATGGCAAAGCAGGGTTATGGTCCCTGCGGCGCTGTTCGCTGTTTATGCATCGGTAGTTAACCTTATCGTTTACCTCTTTTATGGAGATTGGCACACCTTGGTCAGTTCCTTATACTATCTCTACAATTTTGGACTCCTTTGGGCTGTCCTACAGATATTCTATCTCGATGCTACAAGGGCCATGAATCTCACACGAGTCGTGTTTCTTGCGTTGATAGGATTGCAGGTGGCAGTATTTGCTTTTGGTAAGGGTAGGTTCTTTGGAGAAAGCCGTTTCATGGGAACCTTTAACGATCCGAACCAGCTGGCGCACTGGCTTCTTTGGGCTGTGATTATAGTGCTTGTGAGTGATTACTCTCTACGATTTAAGCTTACTTGGTGGTCGTGGATTGCCCTCGTACTTGGTGCTGTGGCTTTGTTAGCATCGGCTTCGCGGTCGGGGCTCCTAGGATTTGCTACCATTGTTCTGGGATTCGGTATTTATTACGTTTTTCATGGGATTCGCTTGCGGAGAAGAGTGGTAGAAAAACTTTTGGTGGCCCTACCAACCTCTGTCTTTATTGTGGCTCTTGGCTTGTTGGTAGCATTGTTGGGGGCTTCGGATGAAAGGGCATCTGGTTTGCAGGAAAAGTTGGCCCAGCAAACTCTATTTTACGTGGATCGCGTAAAACAGGGAATTTCTAAAGGAGAGCAGAATTTGGAGGAAAGGGGATATGATCGCCTATGGAAATTCCCGGAATACCTGTTCCTGGGGGCAGGGGAAGGTGCTAATGAGCGCTGGGCGGAGGAGACCACATTTTTGGGTGAGATTCACTCGACGCTGGCAGGCATTGTATTTTACTACGGAGTACCAGGGGTGGCGCTTATAGTCCTACTTATCCGGCAGGTGTGGGTGTCCCTTCCCCGAGTGTGGCTACGGGTACTCCTTTTGGCGCCCCTTGTGTACAGTCTGGGAACGTATAACTTGCGCAACAGCATGTTTTGGCTCGGTCTTGCTATCTTGTGGGCGGTTGGCAAAGTGTTGCGTGAGGAATCGCGAGGTTATCTAAAGAGTGGGCACTCTAGGATCCAGGCATAGGGATAGGCCGTGAGAATCCTTTACCTAATCACCCGCGCCGAACCAGGCGGCGCCCAGGTTCACCTTCTCCATCTGTTCAAGGCTTTCCGCCCTAGAGCGGAGCTCCATTTGGCAGTTGGGGAGGATAAGGACCGCTTCCTGGTGGATGAGGCATGGGCCTTAGGGGTAAAAGTCCACACACTTAGGCACCTTGTGTGGCCCATCTCGCCTTTGAAGGATGTGGCGGCCGTGGGGGAGGTGCTGATGTTGCTCAGGGACATAAAACCAGACCTCCTACACGTCCACTCCTCTAAGGCGGGCTTTGTAGGACGCTTGGCCGCCCGCCTTGCCGGGGTCAGAAGTGTGTTTACCGCCCATGGCTGGGCGTTTACCGAGGGCGTGCATCCTGCCCGGAGAACTTTGGCCGTGGTCCTGGAAAGGCTGGCTGGAAGGCTGGGCGATGGGGTCATTTGCGTTTCTCACAAGGACCTTAAGCTGGCTTTGGAGAACCGCGTAGCCCCAGAAGACCGCTTGACGGTGGTATGGAATGGTGTGCCGGACACAGCACAGCGTGCGCTGCCAGGCCTTGAACCCCCAAGGCTGGTAATGGTGGCGCGGTTTTCCCCGCAAAAGGATCACGGGCCTTTGTTGAAATCCCTTGCCGAGTTGCAAGACCTAAGCTGGACCCTTGATTTGGTGGGGGATGGGCCCTTATTGCCGCAGGTGAAAGCCCTGGCCCAGGAGTTGGGATTGGGAAACAGAGTGAGGTTCTTGGGACGAAGGGTAGATATAGACTCGGTTCTGGCGGAAGCGCAGGTCTTTGTTCTCACCTCCCGTTGGGAGGGGTTGCCGCTGACGATCCTCGAGGCCATGCGGGCTGGGCTTCCCGTGGTTGCTTCGGATGTGGGAGGCGTTGGCGAGGCGGTGGTGGATGGTCATACTGGATTCCTGGTTCCTCGGGGAGAGCAGGCCCTTCTTAGGGATCGACTCAGGCGGCTTCTTGCTGATCCTGGCTTGAGAGTTCAGATGGGGGCTGCCGCAAGGAAGCGTTATGAGGAGCACTTTACCGTGGAGCGGATGGTAGAAGGAGTCTGGGAGGTGTACAGCCGGGTCCTTGGTCAGGGTTAGCACCCAATGAGTTGGTACACGGTACACTAGCTATGGTATGGGCGCACTGGTATTCAGCCTCCCCTCCCGGTTGGTCAAAGCCCGCACTGGTCTGGGACTTATAGCGGTGTTATCGTCCTTGCCCACTCCCTTGGCTGCCATCTGGTTCTTCGGGTTACCTCCGTGGCCCGGTGAATATTTCCCCCTGTTAGGACTGACCCTCTTGGCCCATTTCGGGGCCTTTGGGTTTACCGATCGGATGGTTCGGTATCCCGGGCGGGAAGTATGGGGGGTTGCCGCCTTCAACATCATGCTCTTTACCCTTGGTTTAATTGCGGTGTTAGCCCTGGGCCGCATTCCCTACAGCGGAAGTTTTCTTACCGCCTCCACCAGTTTGGCCCTTGTGTTTCACCTTCTTTACCTGCGCTTTGCTCCCTATGCCCGCCTGGCTTTGGTGCCTGGTGGTCAGGCATCGCGGCTCAAGGGCCTGGTGGAGACCAATGGGGGGGTGGTGGCAGATTGGGCTGACGTGGAAGGCCTGGTGGTGGATTTACGCAATCCCTCTCCCGAGGTCTATCCCCTGCTACGGGAAGCGTTGCTACGGGGTTTATCTGTATGGCATGTGGCCACGGTGTACGAACAGTACACTGGACGAGTCCTGTTGGAAGATTCTCCTGGGTACCCGAATCCAGAGGGGATAGGGGCTCTTGCCGAGGCGGATCGAGGGCCCTACGTGCTTTTCAAGCGGATCTGGGAAACAGCATTAATCCTGTCCCTAGCTCCCTTGATTCTGCTCCTTGGGTCAGTGGTGGCCCTTTTGGTTTACCTGGAGTTGGGCAGACCCGTGATTTTCGCCCAGGAGCGGGTGGGAATGGGGGGCAGGCCTTTCAAAGCCTATAAGTTCCGCACCATGCGCGGTTCGCCCAGGCAGGGGGTGTATGCGGGAAACGAGGTGGACAGGATCACGCCCTTGGGGCGTTTTCTTAGGCGTTACCGGCTGGATGAATTGCCACAGTTGTGGAATGTGATCACAGGGGATATGAGCTTGGTGGGCCCGAGGCCTGAGCAGAAGGTATTGGCGGAGAAGTATTCCCAGGAGATGCCCCTTTACCCCCTGCGCCATGTGGTGAGGCCTGGTCTAACCGGTTGGGCCCAAGTGCATCACGGGTACGCGGAAGGATGGGAGGGGGCATGGGAAAAGTTAAGTTACGACCTGTATTACATCAAGTACTTCTCCTTTTGGCTTGACCTTAGAATTTTAGTTAGAACCCTTTGGGTTGTGTTAACGGGCTTTGGCGCAAAATAGCAGGGTAGTAGCTTTGTGGTAAGGTGGACCAGATATGGTGGAAACGTTTGGCGACGAGCTTTCCCTTAGGGACATCCTGGAGATCCTAAAGCGCCAGCGGGTATGGATCCTGGCCTTACCCTTGGTCTTCGGCGTTTTGGCCCTCATCTACGGCTTTTTCATTGCTGAGCCGCGGTACGCTTCTACCGCTACCGTGAACGTGGCCCCAGTGCAAGTGCAGGCCCAGTTGGAGCAGCGCATCCAGGTGCAGGGGCAAAGCCTCCTCACCTTTGAGGGGTTGAAGGCCTTGGCCTTTTCCGAGGAAGTCACCCGGGAGGTGTGGGAAGCCTTGCGGAAGGAGGGGAAGCTTCCCACCGCCTGGCAGGACCAGGGGGGAAGGCCGGGCTTGGAACGGATGGTGAAGGATTTCAGGATCAAAAACGAAACCCCTCGTCAGCAGGTGGTGCCCCAGGGGCAGGTGCCCCCGGTGGTGGCCTCCCTGACGGTGGAGGCTCCAAGCCCGGAGGTGGCAGCCAGAACAGCTAATGTTTGGGCAGAGGCCTTAGTTAAGCGCCTTAGCCGTTTTCCATCAGCTCACCTAGAAACCAGTTTGCAGGTTTTGGGGGAGGAGGTTGCCAAGGCGGAAAAGGTTTACCGGGAGGCTCAAGCCCGCTTCGAGGCCTTCCGGCGCACCAGCACCTTGGCCCAGGACCGGGCGGAATTGGAAGCTCTGACGGGGGAAAGGTCGGATTACGCCTCGAGGATCGAGATTGCCTTAGAGCCGCGGTTGGGGGAACGGATTCTCTTGGATCGGGAACTTTCAAAGATAGAAAGGGATTTGGCTGCCATACGTGGCAAGATTCGCTTCCTGGAGCAGGAACTTAAGGGCCTTCCGACCAGTTCATCCTCCGGACAGTTAGGACAGCTTCCTCAGCGTCTTGAGAATCTGCTTTTAGACGCCAGGGCAGAAGAAGCTCAGCTCCTTGCCCGCAGGGCCGCCCTCCAGGCCCGCATGGCCCAGGTGGAGGCCCGCATCAACCTCCTCAAGGAGCGGGTGGCCAAGGCCCAGGTGGAGCAGGACCGCATCAACCAGACCCTGGAGATGGCCAAGAATGCCTACCTGGCCCTTTCCCAGAAGCGGACGGACCTCCAGATAGAGCTGGCCAGCTCCCAGAACTCCCTGGCCCAGATCATCGCCCCCGCCTACCCCATCTACGAAAAGGTGGCCCCCAAGCGGGCTTTGATCCTGGCCCTGGCGGTCTTCTTGGGGCTTGTGCTGGGGGTGATGGCGGCCTTCATGGCCGAGGCCCTAAGGCCCCCTAGGCCCGAGGCGGCGGCTGGGTAGGCCCCTTGCTTGAAGCAAGCGGTGGGGTTGGGTATAGTAGAAAGCCGGTAGCCCCTTGGGGGGCTTTGGGGAAAGGGTAGCCATGTTCGCGATCGTGAAGACCGGCGGAAAGCAGTACCGGGTGGAGCCCGGGCTTAGGCTTAGGGTGGAGAAGCTCGAGGCCGAGCCCGGAAGCGAGGTCACGCTTCCCGTCCTCCTCCTGGGGGGCGAGAAGACTAGGGTGGGGGCTCCCTTCGTGGAGGGGGCCAAGGTGGTGGCGGAGGTGCTCGCCCACGGCAAGGGCAAGAAGATCACCGTCTCCCGCTTCAAGGCCAAGGTGCAGTACCGCAGGAAGAAGGGCCACCGCCAGCCCTACACGGAGATCCTCATCAAGGAGATTCAGGGGTGAGCCATGGCACATAAAAAGGGTTTGGGTTCCACCAAAAACGGCCGGGATTCCCAGGCCAAGCGCCTGGGGGTGAAGCGGTACGGGGGCCAGGTGGTGAGGGCTGGGCACATCCTGGTGCGCCAGCGGGGCACCCAGTTCAAGCCCGGCAAGAACGTGGGCATGGGCCGGGACTTCACCCTCTTCGCCCTGGTGGACGGGGTGGTGGAGTTCCAGGATAAGGGGCGGCTTGGCCGCTACGTGCACGTGCGTCCCTTGGCGTAGGCCCAAGGGGCGGGCTGGATGTTCCGGGATGTCCTGACCATCACCGTCGCCGCCGGCAGGGGTGGCGACGGTGCCATTTCCTTCCGTCGGGAGAAGTTCGTGCCCAAAGGGGGGCCCGACGGGGGGGATGGGGGGCGTGGGGGGAGCGTCTACCTGCGGGCCAAGGGAAGCGTGGACTCCCTCTCGGAGCTTTCCCAGCGCACCTACAAGGCGGAGGACGGGGAGCACGGCAAGGGAAGTGGCCAGCACGGCCGGGCCGGGCGGGACCTCTACATCGAGGTGCCCCGGGGGACCCGGGTCTTTGATGCGGAAACCGGGGAGCTCCTGGGGGACCTCACGGAGGAGGGCCAGGTCCTCCTGGTGGCCAGGGGGGGAGAGGGGGGGCGGGGGAACACGCACTTCGTCACCCCCACCCGCCAGGCCCCCCGGTTTGCTGAGGCGGGGGAGGAGGGGGAGAGGAGGAGGCTTCGCCTCGAGCTCATGCTCATCGCCGACGTGGGCCTGGTGGGCTACCCCAACGCCGGCAAGTCCAGCCTGCTCGCCGCCACCACCCGGGCCCATCCCAAGATCGCCCCCTACCCCTTCACCACCCTGAGCCCCCACCTGGGGGTGGTGGAGGTGGGCGGGGAGGAGGGGGAGCGCTTCACCCTGGCGGACATCCCCGGGATCATCGAGGGGGCAAGCCAGGGAAAGGGCCTGGGCCTGGAGTTTCTCCGCCACATCGCCCGCACCCGGGTGTTGCTTTACGTTTTGGACGCCACCGAGGAGCCCCTTAAGACCTTCCGCACCCTGCGCAAGGAAATGGAGGCCTACGACCCCACCCTCCTAAGGCGGCCTGGCCTCATGGCCCTGAACAAGGTGGACCTCCTCACCCAGGAGGAGGTGGAAAAGAAGGTGGCGGAGCTGGCCGGGGAGGGGCTTCCCGTCCTCCCGGTGAGCGCCCTCACGGGGGAGGGTTTGGCGGCCTTGAAGGAGGCCCTCCTCAGCCTGGTGAAGGCCACCCCGGCTCCCGAGCTTCCCCGGCCGGCCCCCAGGGCCGTGGTGGAGGCGGGGGTGGAGGTGGTGCCCCTGGAGGAGGGGGTGTACCAGGTGCGGGCTCCCCAGGTGGAGCGGTACCTGAGGCGGCTTAAAGGGGATCTCTCCGAGGCGGCGGGCTACCTGCAGGAGGTTTTCCGGCGCCACGGGGTGGAGGCGGCCCTCAGGGCCAAGGGGGTGCGGGCGGGGGATACCGTGCGCATCGGGGAAAAGGAGTTTGAGTACATCCCGGGGTAAGGGGGGTTTTCTTTGCGGATCGGCCTATTTGGCGGTAGCTTTGACCCCATCCACCTGGGGCACCTTTTGGCGGCGGCGGAGGCCCGGGCGGCCTTGGGGCTGGACCTGGTCCTCTTCGTGGTGGCGGCCCGCCCCCCCCACAAGACCCCCGTGGCCAAGGCGGAGGCCCGCTACGAGATGGTCCTTCTGGCCACGGCGGAGGAGAGGGGGTTCCTGGCCTCGAGGCTGGAGCTGGACCGGCCCGGGCCCAGCTACACCGTGGACACCCTAAGGGAGGCCAGGAGGCTTTTCCCAGAGGATGAGCTCTTCTTCATCACCGGGGCCGACGCCTACCGGGATGTCCTCACCTGGAAGGAGGGGCACCGGCTTCATGAGCTGGCCACCCTGGTGGCGGTGGCCCGGCCCGGTTACCCTCTGGAGGGAATGCCGGTGCCCGTGGTGCCCCTCCTGGTCCCCGAGGTGGGGATCTCCAGCACGGAGATCCGCAGGCGGATCCGGGAAGGGCAGAGCATCCGCTTCTGGGTGCCCAGGCCCGTGGAGGTGTACCTTGAAAAGCACGGTCTCTACCGCTGAGCTGGAGGAGAGGGTAAAGGCCCTGGTCCGACCGGAAAGGTGGGCGCACATCCAGAGGGTGGCCGCCTTGGCCCGGGAGATCGCGCTTAACAACGGCCTGGATGGGGAGCGGGCCTACCTGGCGGGGCTTCTCCACGACGCCGCCCGGGACCTGGGGGAGGAGGAGCTCCTCAGGCTGGCCCCCCCGGAGAACGAGGTGGAGAGGGCCCACCCCCTTTCCCTCCACGGCCGGGCGGCCCGGGTTTTGGCCGAGGCCTGGGGGGTAAGGGACGAGGAGGTCTTGGAGGCGGTGGAGGGGCACGTGTACGGGGTGGACCCCCAGAATGGCCTGGGCATGGCCCTCTACATCGCCGACATCTCCGAGCCCGGCCGGGGGGTGAACGGGGAGATCCGGGAGCTCGCCCTTTCGGGGAGGCTCCAGGAGGCCTACCGCCGGGCGGTGGGGAACAAGGTGGCCTACCTCACCGCCAAGGGCATCCCCCTGCACCCCAGGACCCTGGCCGTGTACCGCAGCCTTGAGGATGCGCCCTAGGCTTTCCCTCCTCCTCCTTTCCCTGGCCCTTTTCGCCCTCGGGGGGGTGCTTTCCTGGCCCCGGCCGGGGGAGGGGGAAGGGGTGCGGCCCAGGAGGGCCGGGGCCTTGCCCGAGATGGGGGTGGTGGTGGCGGGCCGGGACATCGAGTACTGCGGCCACCACACCCCATGCGGCCCGGGAAGCCGCACGGACACCATCTTCTACGTGCGCCTGAGGGGAGGGGAGGCCAGGGCCCTGGCCATTCCCCGGGACCTCTATAGCCCCCTGGTGGGGGGCAAGATCAACGCCGCCTACGCCCGGGGCGGGGCGGAGCTTTTGAAGCAGGCGGTGGCGGAGGCCACGGGCTTGGTGGCGGAGAGGCACCTCATCCTCACCCTGGAGAGCGTGGCCCGGGTGGTGGACACCGTGGGGGGGGTGGAGGTGTACCTGGAGCGCCCCATGCGCTACACCGACCGGGCGGCGGGGCTTTTCATCGACTTCCCCGCGGGAAGGCTTCACCTAAACGGGGAGGAGGCGGTGAGGTACATGCGCTTCCGCCACGATGCCCTGGGGGATTACGCCCGCCTGGACCGCATCAAGGGGGTGGTCTCCCAGGTGCTCAAGAAGGCCCAGGACCCCCGCACCTGGCCCGCCTTGGCCCGGGCCCTAGGGGAGGCCTGGCGGGAGCTGGACACCGACCTTTCCCTGGAGGAGGCCCTGGCCCACCTGCCCGGGGTCCAGGGCTTGAGGCTTTCCTTGGCCACCCTGCCCACCCGGGAGGGGAAGGGGACCTTCCTCCTGGTGGACGAGGAGGCCCGGGCCCGCTTCCTGGCCGCGTGGATGGGCATGGCCCTCCCCGCTTCCCCGCCCCAGGTTCCCGTGCGCCTTAGGGGGGAAAGGAGCCTGGTCCTTTGGGGCCAGGCCGTGCTTGCCCGGGAGGGGATCGAGGCCCAGGCGGAGGAGGCGGAGGTGGTGCAGAGCGCGGTCTATGCCAAGGACCTCGAGGCCGGGGCCTACTACGCGGAGCTCTTCCATCTACCCCTCCTGGCCCCCCACCGGCCAGTTTCCGGAGTGGTGGTGGAGCTGGGGCGGGACCTGGTACAATAGGGGTAGATGGTAAAGACCCTCGAGGCTTTGGATCTGGTGGCGAGGATCAAGGATCTCCTTTGGGAAAAGAAGGCGGAAAAGGTGGTGGCCCTGGACCTGAGGGCGGTGTCCGAGAGCCTGGACTACTTCGTCCTGGCCAGCGCCACCAGCACCCCCCACCTCCAGGCCCTGGAGCGCCACCTGCAGGAGAAGCTGGAGGAGGAGGGGCTTCGCCCCAGGCCCACGGAGGGGCAAAGCCCCCGCTGGGTGGTGTTGGACTACGGGGAGGTGGTGGTCCACCTCATGACCCCCGAGGCCCGGGAGTACTACGACCTGGAAGGGTTCTGGGCGGACGCCGAGAGGGTTTGAGGGCCCAGGCAATGGGCCTAGTCCGGGGCCGGGTGGGTGGCCTCGAGGTCCAAGGAGGTGTCCTGGCAGGGGCAGCTGGCCGCCGGGGTAGCGCCCAAGGCCTTTCCCCTCGCGGAAATACCCTTCAGGGCCCTTCCCTTCCGGGTAGGGAAGGGGTAGGCCTGGAGGCTTTCCAGGCCCAAATGGACCCGCATCCTTTAGCCCCAGGGTTTCCGCATGCACCCAGCACCCCTTTTCCCGGGCCCGGGGGGAAAGGGGTGCGGGCCAAGGCCACCGGCGGGAGGTTGTGGCGGCGGCTGGCCCCGGCCATGGCCCTGGGAAAGCCCCGGACCCGCGTGTGGCGCATGGGGCTTTGGGCTTCCTCCAGGTAGGCCTCGAGGGTCGGACCTCCGCGGGCTCGGCCATCCGCCCTCATTTGATCCGGGGTGGGGCTAAAGGCCCCATGATGAAGCGCTGGAAGAGGAGGTAAAACCCCAGGTAGACCAGGAGCTGGAACCAGAAGCTTTGGGCCCAGGTTAAGCCCAAGGCGGCCACGGCGATGAGGAGGAGGGTGGCCGCCACCATGACCAAGCTGGTGCGGAGGAAGACCCCGGGAAAGTACCTAAGGGCTTCCCGCAAGGTCTTGGGCCGCCTTTCCTCCCACTCCCTTAGGGCCTTTTTCTTCAGCTTTTCCTCGCGCTTCTTCTTGCCCACGGGGAAAGTATACTGAGCCCCGTGAAGGTGGCGCACACCGTGGCCGAGCTAAGGCAGGCCCTCCCCCGGGAGGGGGTGGGGTTTGTCCCCACCATGGGCTACCTCCACCGGGGGCATCTGGCCTTGGTGGAAAGGGCCCGGAAGGAGAACCCCTTTGTGGTGGTCTCCATCTTCGTGAACCCCCTGCAGTTTGGCCCTGGGGAGGACTACCACCGCTACCCCAGGGACCTGGAGCGGGACCGAGCCCTTTTGGAGGAGGCGGGGGTGGACCTCCTCTTCGCCCCCAGCGTGGAGGAGATGTACCCGGTAGGGTTTTCCACCCGGGTCAGCGTGGAGGGTCCCCTCACCGCCCTTTGGGAGGGGGCGGTGCGCCCTGGCCACTTCCAGGGGGTGGCCACGGTGGTGGCCAGGCTTTTCCTCCTGGTGGGGCCGAGCCGGGCCTACTTCGGGGAGAAGGATTACCAGCAGCTTCTCGTGATCCGCAAGATGGTCCGGGACATGGGCTTTCCCCTGGAGGTGGTGGGGGTGCCCACGGTGCGGGAGGAGGATGGGCTTGCCCTTTCCAGCCGCAACGTGTACCTTTCCCCGGAAAGGCGCAAGGAGGCCACGGTGCTTTACCGGGCCCTATGGGCCATGCGGGAGGCGGCCCTAAAGGGTGAGGGCGTGGCCGAGGCCCTGGGGAGGGGGGAGGAGGTGCTTAGGGAGGTTCCCCAGTTTCAGCCTGACTACCTGGCCATCGTCCACCCCGAGACCCTCCTTCCCCTTTCCCGCTTTGTCCCCGGGGCCAGGGGGATGGTGGCGGGCCGCTTCCCCGAGGTGCGCCTGATTGACAACCTGGAGGTGTACCCATGAGCGAGGCATCTCCCCCGGAGGGCAAGCAGAGCCTCTTGGAGATGTTCAAGGCCATGGTCCAAGCCCGGGCCTCGGACATCCACCTGCAGGCGGGGGCCCCGCCCGTGATCCGGGTGGACGGGAAGCTGAAGCCCTTCGGCAACCGGCCCCTGACCCCCAAGGACACGGAGGCCATCGCCAGGGTCCTCCTCACCCCGGAGCAGTGGGAGGAGGTGGAGTACCGCAAGGAGCTGGATTTCGCCTACACCATCCCTGGGGTGGCCCGCTTCCGCTGCAACCTGTTAAAGCAGAGGGGAAGCTATGGCCTGGTGATGCGGGTGGTCTCCGAGGCCATTCCCAGCTTCGAGGCCCTGGGCCTGCCCCGGGAGGTGATGGAGGGGCTGGCCGCCAAGGAGCGGGGGCTCATCCTGGTCACCGGGCCCACGGGTTCGGGGAAGAGCACCACCTTGGCCGCCCTCATCGACCACATCAACCTGCACTACGCCAAGAACATCATCACCATAGAGGACCCCATAGAGTTCCTGCACAAGCACAAGAAGAGCCTGGTGGTCCAGCGGGAGGTGGGGCTGGACACGGATAGCTTCTACTCGGGGATCAAATACGCCATGCGCCAGGACCCGGACGTGATCCTCATCGGGGAGATGCGGGACAGGGAGACGGTGGAGGCCGCCCTCATGGCGGCCCAGACCGGGCACCTGGTGCTCTCCACCCTGCACACCCTGGACGCCGGGCGGACCATCAACCGCATCATCGAGTTTTTCCCCTTGCACGAGCACCAGCAGGTGCGCATCCTGCTGGCGGAGTCCCTCCTCGGTATCCTGTCCCAGCGCCTTCTGCCCCGGGCGGACGGCAAGGGGAGGGTTTTGGCCCTCGAGGTCCTCATCGCCACCCCCTACGTGCGGGAGCTCATCAAGGACGAGGACAAGACCCCCCAGATCAAGGAGGCCATGATGGAGGGCTCCATCCACGGGATGCGCACCTTCGACCAGCATCTGGTGGAGCTCTACACCCAGGGGCTCATCTCCCTCGAGGACGCCCTTTCCGCCGCCACCAGCCCCCACGAGTTCAGGCTCCTCCTCACCAAGGCCACGGGGCAGGCGTACTGAGGAGGGCCTAGGGTTTCAGGGGGGCAAGGTTAAGGCCCGGGAAACGGAGAAAGCCCTGGTCAAGGGTTTTCCCCTCCTTGGCTGCCTGGAGCTAAGGGTGGCGGTACAGGGGGTCAGGGAGGTCCAGGGTGGTGGGCAAAAACGCATATTAGCCTTAGCCCGCCGAATCACCGCCCACGCACGCCCAGGACCGGTGGGGATCACCGGGTACGCCTCCCCATATAGCCCTTCCACCCCCCTGGGATACCGCCCCATCCGGGCCCCTGCCAGGGGAGGGCACACTAGAGGGCCCCGGCTGGGCGGCACCTTGGGGAGCCTGAGGGAAAGGGGCATCACGGCCAGGGGATGGGCACCCCTGGGAAGTGAAGAGGCTCGGCTTCCTCCCCGGGGAGGAGGACCCGGTGTTCCGTGTAAAGGCCTTCCTTGGGGTGGCGGAAGATGTGGAGGCGGTTTTCCAAGAGGTCCAGAATCCACACCTCGGGGATGCCCGCCTGGGCGTAAAGGGGAAGCTTTACGTCCCGGTCATGCTCCAGGCTGGATTCCGAGACCTCCACCAAAAGCAGGACGTCCTCGGGGGTGGGAAGGGTTTCCCAGTAGTCCTTGGGCTTGAGGAGGGCGATGTCGGGCTGGGGCTCGGAGCCCGGGGGCAGGCGCACGGGGTTTTGCGGCCAGATGCGGGCTTTATCCCCCAGGGCCTGGGCGAACCGGGTCACCAAGCGGGCCACCGCCTCGGCATGCCTAGGGCCGATAGGGCTCATCTGGTACACCTCCCCATCCAGAAGTTCCACCCCCGTGACCCCCCGGAAGAGGCGCTCAAACTCCTCTATCCCAAACCGGTACCGCTGGGCCATAGCCCTAGCGTAGCATGGGGGCATGAACCCGGTGCAGTTCATCCGCGAGAAGCGGGAAGGCCTGAAGCACAGGCGGGAGGACCTGAAGGCCTTCCTCGAGGGCTACCTCAGGGAAGAGGTGGCGGACTACCAGGTGTCCGCCTGGCTCATGGCCGCCTTCTTAAGGGGCCTAGACACGGAGGAAACCCTTTGGCTTACGGAAACCCTGGCCTATTCGGGGAAGGTCCTGGACCTCTCCCACCTGCCCCATCCCGTGGACAAGCACTCCTCCGGGGGGGTGGGGGACAAGGTGAGCCTGGTGGTGGGGCCCATCCTGGCGGCGGCGGGCTGCACCTTCGCCAAGATGTCGGGCCGGGGCCTGGCCCACACCGGGGGGACCATCGACAAGCTGGAGTCGGTGCCGGGCTGGCGGGGGGAGATGACGGAGGGGGAGTTTATGGAAAGGGCCGAGCGCATCGGCCTGGTCATCGCCGCCCAAAGCCCGGACCTGGCCCCCTTGGACGGGAGGCTTTACGCCCTAAGGGATGTCACGGCCACGGTGGAGAGCATCCCCTTGATCGCCAGCTCCATCATGAGCAAGAAGCTGGCCGCGGGGGCCAGGAGCATCGTCTTGGACGTGAAGGTGGGCAAGGGGGCCTTCATGAAGACCCTGGAGGAGGCCCGGCTTCTCGCCAAAACCATGGTGGGGATCGGCCAGGGAGCCAACAGGAGGGTAAGGGCCCTCCTCACCAGCATGGAGGCCCCCCTGGGCCGGGCTGTGGGAAACGCCCTAGAGGTCCGGGAGGCCATAGAGACCCTGAAGGGGAGGGGCCCAGAAGACCTCCTGGGGGTGGCCCTGCGCCTTGCGGAGGAGGCCTTGAGGCTTGAGGGGCTGGATCCGGGCCTGGCCCATAGGGCCTGGGAGAGCGGCAAGGCGCTGGAGAAGTTCCAGGCCTTCCTCGAGGCCCAGGGGGGAGACCCCCGGGTGGTGGAGGATTTCTCCCTGCTTCCCCTGGGGGAGGAGCTGGCTTTCCTCTCGAAAGGGGAGGGCGTGGTGCAGGAGGTGGATGCCTACCGGGTGGGCCTGGCGGTCTTGGCCCTGGGGGGCGGGCGCAAGCGGAAGGGGGAGGCCATCGACCACGGGGTTGGGGTCTACCTGCGAAAAAAGCCCGGGGACCGGGTGGCAAAGGGGGAGGCCCTGGCCCTGATCTACCACCGCGGCAAGGGCTTGGAGGAGGCCCTGGCCCATCTGGGGGAGGCCTTCCAGCTGGGGTTTGCGGCAAACCCCCTGCCCCTGGTCCTGGACGCCCTGCCCTGAGTTTTTGGGGCAAGGGGATCCGAGCGGGTGGGGGTAGGGTATACTTCCTGGGGATGAAGCGGCGGTCAAGGAGGCCCGTGCGCTATACCCTGTTCCTCGCCCGAAGCGGCGGGGAAAGCCGGGCCCTGTCCCTGCCGGGGTGGGCCGTGGCCCTTTTCCTGGCCCTCCTCACCCTTTGGACCGGGGCCAACCTCTACCTCTGGCACAGGAGCCGGGAGGCCCGAACCCTGGAGGTTCGCCTCCAGGCCCTTTCCCAGGAGGCCAGGCGGCTTTCCTTGGCCCTGGAGGCGGAGCGGGCCAAGAACGGGGCCCTCTCGGAGGAGGCCCGGCGCACCCAAAGGGAGCTTGAGGAGATCAAAAAGGCCATAGAGGAGCTCCGCCGCCGGGCGGGGCTTTCCCCCTTGAACCTCCTCCCGGTGCGCTACGGGGAAGGGGGCCAGGGGGGTGGGGCCGTGGCGGTTTCCCCCTCCGAGGATGCCCTGGCGGGCTGGGCGGAGGTGCGGGCCGAGGTCCTGGACCTTAAGAACCAGCTTAGGGAGGTGGTGCCGGCCTTGGAGAGGACCCTGGAGGTGGAGCGAAGCCTCCCCCGGGGCCTGCCCTTAAGGGGGTACGAGGGGATCACCTCCTTTTTCGGCATGCGCAAAAACCCCTTCGGCCCGGGGTACGAGTTCCACGACGGTCTGGACCTCGCCGCCCCTTACGGCGCCCCCGTCTACGCCACGGGAAGCGGGGTGGTGGCCCAAGCCGGCTGGATGGGGGCCTACGGCCTCGCCGTCCTCCTGGACCATGCCGAGGGGTACCAGACCCTCTATGGCCACCTTTCCCGCCTGGCGGTGCGCCCCGGCCAGAGGGTGGAGAAGGGGCAGGTCCTGGGGTACGTGGGTTCCACGGGCCGCTCCACCGGCCCCCACCTCCACTACAGTGTCTACCGCCACGGTACCCCCCGGGATCCCAGGCCCTACCTAGACCCCCTTTGGGCCTCCCGTTAAAATGGGGCGGATGCTGGGGAGGAGGCAGGCGGGGGCCCTCACCTACCTGGGGCCCGACACCGAGGTCCTAGGGGACCTGAAGGCCAAGGGCCAGGTGCGCATCGACGGTCTGGTCAGGGGTTCGGTCTACGTGGAAGGGGAGCTGGAGGTGGGCCGCACAGGCCGGGTGGAAGGGGAGAGGATAGAGGCGGGGAGCGTCCAGATCCACGGGGAGGTGAAGGCGGACCTGGTGGCCCAGAAGGTGAGCCTTTCCAAGACGGCCCGCTTCACCGGCACCGTGCGGGCCCAAGCCCTGGACGTGGAGGCGGGGGCGGTCTTCATCGGCCAAAGCCTGGCGGGGGAGACCAAGGCCCTCGAGGCTCCCAAGGAGGCATAAGCGTGGCCCTAGAGCGGCTTTTCCGAAGAAAAAGGCCCAGCGGGGGGAACCGGGATGTCCCCGAGCTTTGGACCAAGTGCGAGGCCTGCGGGGCCCAGCTCTACAAGAAGGAGTTCCGGGAAAACCTCTATGTCTGCCCCAGGTGCGGCCACCACCACCGGGTGCCCGCTTCCGAGCGGGTGGAGATGCTGGCGGATCCCGGCACCTTCCAGGAGATCACCGGGCTTAGGCCCCTGGACCCCTTGGGCTTTGTGGACACCAAGCCCTACGGGGAAAGGCTCAGGGCCTACCAGGAGGAGACCGGCCGCCAAGACGCCATCCTGGGGGGCACCTGCACCATCGGCGGGGTGCCCGCGGTCCTGATGGTCATGGACTACGCCTTTGCCGGGGGGTCCATGGGGAGCGTGGTGGGGGAGGAGATCGCCCGGGGGGCGGAACGGGCGGCGGCGGAGGGCCGGGCCCTGGTGATCGTGGCCGCCTCGGGGGGGGCCAGGATGCAGGAGGCGGCCCTTTCCCTCATGCAGATGGCCAAGACGGTGATGAGCCTGGACCGCCTTTGGGAGCGGCGCCTTCCCTACGTTTCCATCCTCACCGACCCCACCACCGGGGGGGTCACCGCCAGCTTCGCCGCCCTGGCCGACGTGATCTTCGCCGAGCCCGGGGCCCTGATCGGCTTCGCCGGGCCCAGGGTCATCCGCCAGACCATCCGCCAGGAGCTTCCCGAGGGCTTTCAGCGCTCGGAGTTTTTGCTGAAGCACGGGATGGTGGACCGGGTCACGGACCGCAGGAGGCTCAAGGCCGAGCTGGTCCAGGCCCTTCGCCACCTGCACCCTGGAGTTCCCTATGCCCTTGGAGTTTGAAAAGCCCATCCTGGAGTTGGAAAAACGCATCGCCGAGCTAAGGGAGACGGCCCGCACCACGGGGGTGGACCTCGAGGCGGAGATCCGCCTCCTGGAGGAACGTTTGGCCAGGCTCAAGGAGGAGGTCTACGGGAGCCTCACCGCCTGGCAAAGGGTGCAGCTGGCCCGGGCCCCGGGCCGCCCCACCACCTTGGACGTCCTGGAAAAGGCCTTCCAGGACTTTTTGGAGCTCCATGGGGACCGGGCCTTCGCCGACGATCCCGCCATCGTGGGGGGGCTCGCCTATTTGGAGGGCCAGAAGGTGGTGGTGGTGGGCCACCAGAAGGGGCGGGACACCAAGGAGAACCTCCACCGCAACTTCGGCATGCCCCACCCCGAGGGGTACCGCAAGGCCATGCGCCTCATGGACCTGGCGGACCGGTTCGGCTACCCCTTCCTCTCCTTCATCGACACCCCGGGGGCCTACCCGGGGGTTTCCGCGGAGGAGCGGGGCCAGGCCTGGGTCATCGCCCAGAGCATCCAGCGCATGAGCCGCCTGAGGGTGCCCGCCATCGCCCTCATCTTGGGGGAGGGGGGCAGCGGGGGGGCCTTGGCCATCGGGGTGGCCAACCGGGTCCTCATCATGGAAAACGCCTGGTACTCGGTGATCAGCCCCGAGTCCTGCGCCGCCATCCTCTGGCGGGATGCCAAGGAAGCTCCCAAGGCCGCCGAGGCCCTGAAGCTCACCGCAAGGGACCTCCTGGCCCAAAAGGTGGTGGACGCCATCGTCCCCGAGCCCGAGGGTGGGGCCCATAAGGACCCCCTTAGGGCCATCCAGAACATCAAGGAAGCCCTCCTGAAGGTCCTCGAGGAGCTTAAAGGGCTTTCCCCGGAGGAACTTTACCAGGACCGGTACCGCCGCTTCCGCGCCCTGGGGGCCTACGCCGAGCCTTAAGGGGCCTTGGCCCTTTTCCCTCAGGATTTTCACAGGGAAGCCTTAGCCTGAGGGCGGAGGTGAGGGTTATGCGGAAACTGCTTTTGGCCATCCTGGGTTTGGGGGCGGCTTTAGCCCAGCAGATAAGCCCCCAGGGCATTATCGTGAACCCGGTGCCCACCGACCTGCAGGTAAAGGTCTGGGTGGATAAGGATCCGGGCAAGCGGGGAAACAGCGTCTACCGGATCGGTGAGCCCATCTTCATCTACGTGAACGTGAACCAGGGTGCCTACGTCTACCTCTTCAACATCAACGCCGACGGCAAGATCGACCCCATCCTGCCCAACGCCTTTGAGCGGGACAACTTCCTCCGGGCCGGGGAGACCCGGCGCTTTCCCCCGGAAGGGGCCCGCTACCGCTACACGGTGACCGGCCCGGAAGGAGAGGACCGCATCCTGGCGGTGGCCAGCAAACGCCCCCTTTCCCTGGGGGAGATCCTGGACGTGGAGCGCAACCAGGTGCGGGTCCAGGGGGCGGAGGGCTTAGCCCGGGCGCTTTCCATCGTGGTTGAGCCCATCCCCAGCAAGGACTGGGTCACCGACGTGGCCCGCTACTATGTGGGCCGGGTCACGGCCCCCCCTCCCACCCCGGCCACGGCCACCCTGGTGGTGGACTCGAGGCCCGCCGGCGCCGAGGTCTACCTGAATGGGCGGCTTTCCGGGCGTACCCCCGTTAGCCTCCAGGTGAACCCAGGCCGGCACGAGGTGGAGCTCAGGCTTGCCGGTTACCAGACCTACCGGGTCACGGTGAACCCCAGGCCCGGGGAAAGGGTCCAGGTCTTTGCCCAGCTGGTGCCGGAGGCCAGGCAGGGGACCCTGGCCGTGACCTCCAGCCCCTCCGGGGCGGAGGTGTACGTGGATGGAGCCCTGAGGGGCCGCACGCCCCTTTCCCTAACCCTGCCCGAGGGGCGGTATGCGGTGGAGCTCAGGCTCCCCGGCTACGAGCCCTACCGGGCCACGGTCCAGGTGCGAAGGGGAGAGACCACCCGGCTGGACGTGCGCCTTAACCCTGTTCCCCGCACCGGCACCCTTTTCCTGGAGTCCAGCCCCACGGGGGCCGAGGCCTACGTGAACGGTGCCCTGCGGGGCCGCACCCCCTTGCGCCTGGTCCTGGACGAGGGAGCCTACCAGGTGGAGCTTAGGGCTCCGGGTTACGAGGCCTACCGGGCCACGGTGCGGGTGGAACGGGGCCGGGAGACCCGCCTTTCCGCCACCTTGAGGCCCATCCGCACGGGGGAGCTCTATTTGGAAGCCAGGCCCGAGGGAGCCGAGGTCTACATCGATGGCCGCCTGATGGGCCAGGCTCCCTTGCGGATGACCCTCGAGGCCGGTCTCCATGAGGTGCGGGTCCTGGCCCCCGGCTACGGGGAGTACCGGGCCCAGGTGGAGGTGCGCCCCGGGGAGTCCGTGAGGCTTTACGTGGAGCTCGTGCCGGTGCGGGCGGTGTTGGAGCTTTACCTGAACGTGGAGGCCCGGGTCTTCCTGGATGGGGAGGAGGTGGGGGTGGCCAAGGGAGGCTACCTGCGCCTGGAGGCGCCCTTCGGCGAGCACGAGCTCACCCTGGTGGCCCCCGGGTACCGCACCCTGGTGGAGACGGTGCGCGTCACCGGAAACCAGGTGCTCAGGTTTACCCTGAGGCCCCTCTAAGGCCACCCTACCCCACCCGGCGTCGCCGGGGTGGGGTTTAGCATAAGGGCGTGGAGGCCATCGTCTTAGGGGGCGGGGAGGAGGCTTGGGCCAGCAAGTACGGGGTGCGGAGCAAGGCCCTGGTGCCCTACCGGGGAAGGCCCATGGCGGAGTGGGTGCTCTCCGCCTTAGAGGAGGCAGGTCTTTCCGTGGTCTACGTGGGGGAGAACCCGGGGCTAAGCCCCTCCCCCCGCCTGACCCTGCCCGATGGGGGAAGCCTCCTTGGGAACCTGGAGGCGGCCTTGGCGCACGTGGAAGGGCGGGTCCTGGTGGCCACCGCCGACATCCCCCACCTTACCCCGGTGGCGGTGCGCTATGTGCTGGAAAAGGCCCCGGAGGCTGCCCTCGTCTACCCCATTGTGCCCAAGGAGGCGGTGGAGGCTCGTTTCCCCCACACCCGGCGCACCTACGCCCGGCTTCGGGAAGGGGTCTTTACCGGGGGGAACCTGCTGCTACTGGACAAGGGGCTTTTCCACCAGGCCCTGCCCCTGGCCAAGAGGGTAGTGGCCCTAAGGAAAAGGCCCTGGGCCCTGGCCCGGCTTATCGGGTTGGATATCCTCTTCAAGCTTCTCCTGGGCCGGCTTTCCCTCCTCGAGCTGGAGGAGAGGGCAAGGAGGATCCTGGGGGTGGAGGCCAGGGCCCTCATCACCCCTTACCCCGAGGTGGGGGTGGACGTGGACCGGGAGGAGGAACTGGTAAGCTAAGCCCATGCGCACGGTGAAGGAACTCCGCCTGGCCGGGCTTTTCGCCTATCTGGCCGCCTTGGTGCTGGGCCTTCTCTTCTCCTACCTTCTGCACTCCCTCCTCGGGGGTGGGGGCAGGCTGGGGTGGGAGAGCTTTAACCTTGCCGGGCTTTTGGAGGGGCTCGGGTTCCTCCTCTTCTTCACCTTCGCCCTCTACGTGGCCAAGAAGGCGGTGCGGGTGCCCTGCACCACCCTCCTCACCGCCGGGCTCCTTTGGCCCACCCCGGCCCGCCGCCTGGCGAGGCCCCTGCCCCGGGTGGAGGCCCTCGAGGCCTACGAGGGCCGGGGCCTGGCCTTGCTGGTGCAAGAGGGGCGGCCGGTGGGGCTACTGGGCCTTTCCGACCATATCCTGCCCTTGGAGGAGGTGCCCAGCGTGGAGACGGAGATGGCGGTGAGCGAGCTTTCCCCCCTCTTCCTGCGGCAACCCTTGGTCCTGGTGGTCAAGGGGGAGGAGGTGGTGGGGGCCATCTCCCGGGAGGCCTTCTTCCGGCACCTGGGGGCCTAGGCGGTTGACAAAGGGCCTTCTGCCCTAAAATAGGGGGGAGCGGTAGCTCGGGAGGTGAAGGATGCCGCACGTGATCTGTGAACCCTGCATCGGCGTAAAGGACCAGTCCTGCGTGGAGGTCTGCCCTGTGGAGTGCATCTACGATGGGGGGGACCAGTTCTACATCCACCCCGAGGAGTGCATCGACTGCGGGGCCTGCGTACCCGCCTGCCCGGTGAACGCCATCTTCCCCGAGGAGGATGTTCCCGAGCAGTGGAAGTCCTACATTGAGAAGAACCGCAAGCTGGCTGGTCTAGGTTAGGGCGTAGGCCCCGAGCAGGCCTAGGGTACCGGTGCCCCCCACCTGGGCGAAGGCCTGGGTGGGGTGTTGGTTCATAGTTCCCGCACGTACCAGCTTAGGGTGGGGCCTCCGTCCTTCACGTGACGGAAGCCCTGGGCCTGGAAGAAGGCCTTGGCCCGGGCATTGTTGCCATAGACCACCGCATAGAGCCGCTCGGCCCCCGTCAGGTGGTTTAGGAGGTGCTCTAGGGCCCTTCGCCCCAGGCCCTGCCCTTGGCGGTCTTCCCGGATGAGGAGGAGGCTTAGGGTGGCGTCCTCGGGCTCGGGGTAGTGGAGCTTGTAGTCCAGGTACCCCACCGCCTCCTTCTCCAGGAAGAGGAGGAAGGCCCGGCGGCGCTGGTCCTTCTCCAGGGTGGCCAGGTCCCGGGCCACGTCCTCGAGGGCCGGGGGTTCCATGCCGATTAGGGCGAAGTACCCGGGGCTTCGCAGGAAGAGCCCGTGCAGGAGGGGGGCGTCCTCTGGAAGCACCGGACGTAAGCTGAGGTTAAGGGTCCGCATCCCTCCCATGCTACCGGCTAGGGTCTGAGAAAGGGGTGATAAGTTTCCCCAAAAGGTAACCGCCGTGGGTAGGACCCACGGCGGTCCGGGTTTCCCTTTACCTGCGGGCCGGCTCCACCACGGTGACGTTCACCGCCTGGGGGCCCTTGCCGTTCTTGCCCGGCTCCACGTCAAAGGTGACGATGTCCCCCTCGTTCAGGGTGCGGAACCCCTTGGCGTTGATGGCGCTGAAGTGGACGAACACATCCGTGTCGCCCTCGCGCTCGATGAAGCCGTAGCCCTTCTCCGCATTGAACCACTTGACCCGACCCTTCTGCATACCGCTCCTTCTCTTCCGAGCCCCCAGGGCTCGTATCCGGGGCCTTAGGGGTTGCTTTAGACCCAAGGGGCCACCCTATAGCCACCCGGAATGCCTCACTATACCACGAAGGGCCTACTTGCGGAAGAGCCCCCTTAGCCTTTCAAAGAAGCCCTCGGGGGCCACCTCCTCTCCCACCTCCTTGGCGTAGGCCCTGAGGAGCTCCTTGGCCTTGGGGCTTAGGTGTTTGGGCACGGAAAGCTCCACCACCACCCGAAGGGCTCCCCGCCTGGCCTCCCCCGGGTGGGGGAGGCCTTCCCCGGGAAGCTCAAAGACCTCCCCGTGCCCCGTGCCCGGAGGGATCTCCAGGGGAATGGGGCCCGAAACCCCGGGGACCTCCACCCGGGCGCCTAAGGCCGCCTGGGCTAGGCCGATTTTCAGGCGGTAGACGAGGTCGGCGCCTTCCCGCTCCAGGTGGGGGTGGGGGCGTATCTTCAGGCGCACGTAGAGGTCCCCGGGGCCGCCGGGTCCTAGGTTCCCGTAGCCCGGCACCCGCAAAAGGTGGTTCTCGTCCATGCCCGGAGGGATTCGTACCCGAACCCTTTCCTCCCGCGCCACCCGGCCCCGGCCCCGGCACACGGGGCAGGTTTCCGCCAGGAGGTGGCCCTGCCCCTTGCAGTGGGGGCAGGTGGAGCGGGTGACGAAGGCCCCGAAGAGGCCCTGGCGGTAGCTCTCCACTGCCCCCCTGCCCCCGCAGGTGGGGCAGACCACCCGCCTACCCCCCTGGCCCCCGCAGGCCTCGCAGGGGACAAGGCGGGCGTAGGCCACCTCCGCCTCCTTCCCCTTGAGGAGGTCTTCCAGCTCCACCTCCACCTGGGCCTCGAGGTCCTCCCCCCTGGGGGCGGTGCGCCCGGTGCGGAAGCCGAAGACCTGGGCGAAGAGGTCAAAGAGGTCCTCGGTGCGGAGTTCCGGCGCCCCTAATAGCCCCCGGTCGTACTGGGCCCGTTTCTCGGGGTCGGAGAGGACGGCGTAGGCCTCGTTGATCTCCTTGAAGCGCTCCTCCGCCTCCTTGTCCCCGGGGTTGCGGTCGGGGTGGTATTGGAGGGCGAGCCTCCGGTAGGCCTTTTTGATCTCCTCCTGGGTGGCCTCCCGGCCCACCCCCAGGATGGCGTAGTAGTCCTTCATCCAGGTAGCACTTTACAAGGAAAGGGGCCTTGGGCTAAAGTGGGCTTCAATGAGGCTCCTGCGAGCTATCCGGTAGGGGGCCCCTTCCTTCGGGAAGGGCCCCCCCGGTCTGGCCGCGGGGGCTTTTCTTATGCCCGCTTCCGGCGGGAGTAGAGGAGGCGAGATGCTGCTTCTGACCCCTGGACCTACCCCCATCCCCGAGCGCGTGCAAAGGGTTCTTCTCCGTCCCATGCGGGGCCACCTGGACCCCGAGGTGCTGGCGATAAACCGGGCCATCCAGGAGAGGCTTGCCCGGCTTTTCGACCCCGGGGAAGGGGCCTTGCTGGCGGCTTTGGCGGGCTCGGGAAGCCTAGGCATGGAGGCTGGCCTTGCCAACCTGGACCGGGGCCCAGTCCTGGTGCTGGTGAACGGGGCCTTCTCCCAGAGGGTGGCGGAGATGGCCCAGGTCCACGGCCTGGAGCCCACGGTTTTGGAGTTTCCTCCGGGCGAGCCCGTGGACCCGGAGGCGGTGGCCAAGGCCCTAAGGGCCCGGCGCTACCGCATGGTGGCCCTGGTGCACGGGGAGACCTCCACCGGGGTGCTGAACCCGGCCCGGGAGGTGGGGGCCCTGGCCAAGGAGGCCGGGGCCCTTTTCTTCCTGGATGCCGTCACCACCCTGGGGATGCTCCCCTTTTCCATGCGGGGGATGGGGGTGGACTACGCCTTCACCGGTAGCCAAAAGTGCCTCTCCGCTCCCCCGGGCCTGGCCCCCATTGCCGTGAGCCTCGAGGCCCGCCGGGCCTTCACCGGCAGGCGGGGCTGGTACCTGGACCTTGCCCGGGTGGCGGAGCACTGGGAGCGGGGCGGCTACCACCACACCACCCCTGTCCTCCTGCACTACGCCCTCTTGGAGGCCTTGGACCTGGTCCTGGAGGAGGGGACGGAGGCCCGGGAACGCCGGGCAAAGGAGGTCTACGCCTGGTTGCTGGAGGAGCTAAAGGCCAGGGGATTTAGCCTTTACCCCAAGGCCAGCCCCCTGCCCACGGTGCTGGTGGTGCGCCCCCCCGAGGGGGTGGAGGCGGACCGCCTGGTCAAGGCCCTCTACGCCCAGGGGGTGGCGGTGGCCGGGGGGATCGGGCCCACCCGGGGGCAGGTCTTGCGGCTGGGCCTCATGGGGGAGGGGGCCCGGCGGGAGCCCTACGGGGAGTTCCTGAGGGCCTTGGACCGGGTTCTGGCCCTAGCGTAGGAAGAAGTAGGCGTAGACCAGGGCCAGGGCCATGCGGTAATAGGCGAAGGGCCTGAAGCCGTGGCGCTCCACAAAGGAAAGCATCCAGCGCACGGTGAGGAGGGCGGTGACAAGGGCCGAGAGGAAGCCGAGAAAGAGGAGGTCCCAGCCCCCTTTCGGTATCTGGGGTGCGCTTTTGAGGAGGTCATACCCCACCGCGGCCAGCATGGTGGGAAGGGCCAGAAGGAAGCTGAACTCCGCCGCGGCCTTGCGCCTTAGCCCCAGAAGGAGGCCCCCCAGGATGGTGGCCCCGCTTCGGCTGGTGCCGGGGAAGAGGGCCGCCAGGCCCTGGAAGACCCCAATCCAGGCCACCCGGGCTAGGGGAAGCTCCAGCACGTCCCCGTGGCGGGCCCGTTCCGCCAGCCGGTCGGCCAGGAGGAGGACCAGGCCCACGGAGAACAGGAAGAAGACCACGATGCCGTCATCCCCCAGGATTTTCCCCTTGATGAGGGGGTAGAGGAGGAAGCCCATGGCCGCGGTGGGCAGGAAGGCGATGCCGATTCTCAGCCAGAGGGCCCGGTCCACGGCGAAGCGCCTTCCGTAGAGGATTAGGATGGCCAGGATCGCCCCCAGCTGGATGGCGATGAGGAAGGTTTTTAGGAAGGGATCTTCGGCGATGGGCAGGCCCAGGAGGTGGAAGAGGAGGGTCAGGTGGCCGGTGGAGGAAACGGGCAAAAACTCCGTGAGGCCCTCCACCACCCCTAAGAGAAGGGCTTCCCAAAGGCTCATGGCGCCCATGCTACCATGGGAATCGTGGCTGCTTCGCCGACGGGCGAACACTCCATGGTTTCCGTGCTGATCCCCGCCGCCGGGAACGGGGAACGGCTGGGCCTGGGGCCCAAGGCCTTCGTGCGGGTGGGGGGGAAGACCCTCTTGGAGTGGGCCCTGGATGCCTTTCCGCAGGCGGCGGAGGTCCTGGTGGCCCTGCCCCCCGGGGTTGAGGCTCCCAAGGGGCTTCGGGCCACCTTTTTGGAGGGGGGAAGAACCCGGCAGGAGTCGGTTTCCCGCCTCCTGGAAGCGGCAAGCCTCCCTTTAGTCCTGGTCCACGACGTGGCCCGGCCCTTCGTGAGCCCAGGGCTTGTGGCGCGGGTCCTCGAGGCCACCCGCACCACGGGGGCGGCGGTGCCGGTTTTGCCCCTTCCCGACACCCTCATCCGGCCGGAAGGGGAGGGGTACGGGGAGGTGGTGCCCCGGGAGGCCCTGCGCCTGGTCCAGACCCCCCAGGGTTTCTTCACCGCCCTCCTGCGGGAGGCCCACGCCTATGCCAGGAAGCGGGGCCTTTCCGCCACCGACGATGCCCAGTTGGTGAGGGCCCTGGGCTATCCCGTGGCCCTGGTGGAGGGGGAGCGGGCTGCCTTCAAGATCACCTATCCGGAGGACCTTCCCTTGGCGGAGGCCTTGGCAAGGGTATGGAACGCCTAGCGGTGGCCAAGGTGAACCTGGGCCTCTCCCTCCTGGGGAGGAGGCCGGACGGCTACCATGAGCTCCACACCCTCTTCGCGGGCCTTTCCTTCGGGGACCGGCTTTTCCTGGAGCCCATCCCCGAGGGAATCGAGTTCCGCGGGCGGTACGGGCGGAGGAACCTGGCCTACCGGGCGGCGGCGGCCTACCTGGAGGCGGCGGGCTGGCCCGGGGGGGTGCGCATCGTCCTGGAGAAGGCCCTTCCCGAGGGGGCGGGCCTTGGCGGGGGGAGTTCGGATGCCGCCCAGGTGCTTTTGGGCCTGAAGGAGCTCTACCCGGCGGAGGTGGACCTTTTCCCCCTGGCCCTTTCCCTGGGAGCCGATGTCCCCTTCTTCCTCCAAGGGGGGGTGGCGGAGGCCCGGGGGGTGGGGGAGCGGCTTAGGCCCCTTTTCCTTTCCCCTTTGCCGGTGGTGGTCTTTTCCTTGGGCCTGCGCCTCCCCACCCCCAGGGTGTATGGGGAGGTGAAGCCCCACGACTTCGGACCCGAGCTTCCCGTGGAGGAGATCCTTAAGGCCTTGGAGAGGGGGGAGGAGCCACCCTATTGGAACAGCCTCGAGGGCCCTGCCTTCCGCCTGCATCCGGAGCTAAGGGAGGTGAAGGCCCGGCTTAAGGCCCTGGGCTTGAGGGGGGTTTTGATGTCGGGCTCGGGGAGCGCCTTCTTCGGCCTGGCGGAGGACGAGGCCCAGGCCAAGAGGGCGGTGGAGGCCCTGAGGCATGCCGGCTATGTCCGGCAAGGGGTTCTTGGGGGAGGGTATGGGGCGTTTTAAGGATCTATTTGGGTGTTGCCCGGACGCCTTGGAGGAGATCAAGTCCTTGCCCCTCCGCTGGGACGAGGAGCGGTTTGGCTTCTGGCTTAAGCAGGATTTTCCCTTCGTGGAAGCCCTGTACCGCTTTCAGGTGGGGCTTTTAAGGGAGGCCCCCCATCCCCACCGGGCCCCCTTGGTCCAGGCCCTCATGGCCACGGTGGAGGAGCTGGACTGGCTTCTTTCCCAGGGGGCGGACCCCAAGGAGCCGGTGCACCCGGTGCGGCAGGAGTACATCGCCCTGCTCCAGGAGATGGAGGGTTTTTCCTACCCCTACCGCCTGGTGTTCTTTTACTTTCTGAACCGGCTTTTCCTGGAGGCCTGGAACGCCCACGTGGAGGGGGATGGGCCCTGGCGGGAACTTGCCGAGCACTGGTCCGCCCCCGAGTTCCAGGCGGTGCTCTTCGACCTGGAGGTCATGGCCCAGGGCCAGGTGGAGGGGCTGGATCCCGGGGTGGTGGAGCACTACTTGGCCCGCATCCTGGAGATGGAGAAGAAAACCTGGAGCCTGTTGCTTTAGGCCAGGTTTTGGCGGCTTGAGGAAGCCGGGATGAGTGGGAACAGGGCCCCGGGAGCTCGAGGCCCTGGTCGGCCCAAGGGGTTTCAGTTCAGCTCTTCGCCCCAGGCCTCCTCAAAGAGGCGCTTGGCTTCCTGCACGGTGATCTCCAGGGTCTGGGACACTTCTTCCGCCAGGAGATAGATGGCCCGCCTGAGGGCCTGGCGGTCCAGGTCCGGCAGGCCCCGTTCCAGCTCCCAGGCCCGGAGCTGCCCCGCCATCTGGGCGATGCGGTAGGGGTTCCCGTCCGCTAGGATCTCGCTGGTCTTGCGGTGCCGGGCGGCCCACTGCTTGGGCAGGGGCATGCGCCCGTTCTTTAGGAGGTCCAGGATGACCGGCACCTCCTCCGGGGCAAGGGCCTTGCGCATGCCCACACTTTGGGGAGCCTCCACGGGTACGTAGGCCTTGGAGCGGGAACCGGGAAAGTCCACCTGGTAATAGGCCCGGCTGATGCCGCTCACGCTCCTTTGGGCTATGCCCGCCACCACGCCGACCCCGTAAGGGGGCAAGACCACCTTGTCGCCGGGACGGAACTCTTTCACGGCGCGACTCCTTTCCGGAACACCTCCATGAGGTGTTCCAAATAAGCCTCCACCTCCAGCTGGGGAGTACATCCCAAGGCCGCGATCACGTGGGCGGTGGCCCTGGGGGAGAGCTCGGGGCGCACGGCCCCCTCCTCCTGTCCGCTTCGCACCAGCTCCTCCAAGAGGTCCAGGTAGTGCTGGTGGAGCCCCTTGAGCCAGGGGGTGGGGTCCTCCATGGCCTCCCGGGCTACCGCCGCCCACAGCCCCCGCCACTCGGCGATCCAGGCCAGGCGCTTCTTCAGCAGGTCCTCGAGGCGCACAAAAAAGGGCGCCTTTTGGCGCACCACCTCCTCCACCTCCCGGTAAAAGGCCCAGGTGCGTTCCTCCACCAGGCTTTTCAGGAGGTCCTTCTTGTCGCGGAAGTAGAGGTAGATGGTGCCCTTACCCACCTCTGCCCGCCGGGCCACCTCCTCCATTTTCAGCCCGGAAAGCCCCATCTCCCGGAGGATCTCCAAGGTGGCCTCGAGGATGGCCCTCTTTTTGTCCTTGGAGAGCGCCCCCGGGGGGGATAGCATCGCGGCCACGCCCTTAAGTCTACCACACCACCCTTTTGCTTTCATGAGGAGGGGATTACCCTAGAGGCTCAGTACACGTCAAAACGTGGGACCACCCCTTTAGGATGGACCTGCGCCCACGTGG
>NZ_JAKTNU010000003.1 GCF_022760955.1 Thermus neutrinimicus | reverse complement strand
GAGTCGGTCCCCCTCTTTTTATCCCAGCCCAGAGTCTCACATGTGTTTGTCCGGGTTCAAGGGTGTTGACGGCCAAGCCCCAAGCCCCTACACTGACCCTTAACCGCGCCGGGGCGCGGCGAAAACCAGCCCGTTCTCTTATCCAGAGCGGTGGAGGGTACGGCCCTGCGAAACCGCGGCAACCTCCCATCCCTTCCGTTTCATGGCCGGATGCGGGTGGGGCTGGTGCCAAGGCCGGCCCGGGTGGGGGAAACGCCCGGGGACGATAAGAGAGGGGGGTAAGCGCCACGCCCAACCCCTTCTAGGCGAGAGAACGGTGCCCTTGCACTTCCCGCCAGAAGGGGCCTTCTTATTGGCCCCTTCCCAGGCGCCCCAGGCGGGTTCTTGGAAAGGAGGCCAAGGATGCGCTTTGAAACCCTGCAGCTCCACGCCGGCTACGAGCCCGAGCCCACCACTTTAAGCCGCCAGGTACCCATCTACCCCACCACCAGTTACCTTTTCCAGAGTCCCGAGCACGCCGCCAACCTCTTCGCCCTGAAGGAGTTCGGGAACATCTATAGCCGCATCATGAACCCCACCGTGGAGGTGCTGGAACGGCGTCTGGCAGCCCTAGAAGGGGGCAAAGCTGCCTTGGCTACCTCCTCGGGGCACGCCGCCCAGTTCCTGGCCCTCACCACCCTAGCCCAGGCCGGGGACAACATCGTCTCCACCCCCAACCTCTACGGGGGCACCTTCAACCAGTTCAAGGTAACCCTGAAGCGCCTTGGGATTGAGGTGCGTTTTACCTCCAGGGAAGAGCGCCCCGAGGAGTTCCTGGCCCTCACCGACGAGAAGACCCGCGCCTGGTGGGTGGAGTCCATCGGCAATCCTGCCCTGAACATCCCGGACCTCGAGGCCCTGGCCCAAGCCGCCCGGGAAGCGGGAGTGGCCCTTTTCGTGGACAACACCTTCGGCATGGGAGGATACCTTCTCAGACCCCTGGAGTGGGGGGCGGCGGCGGTGACCCATTCCCTCACCAAGTGGGTGGGAGGGCACGGGGCGGTGATCGCCGGGGGCATCGTGGACGGGGGGAACTTCCCCTGGGACAACGGCCGCTATCCCCTTCTCACCGAGCCCCAGCCCGGGTACCACGGCCTTAGGCTGGTGGAAACCTTCGGGAACCTAGCCTTCATCGTGAAGGCCCGGGTGGATGGGCTTCGGGACCAGGGCCAGGCCCTGGGGCCCTTTGAGGCCTGGGTGGTGCTTCTCGGGATGGAAACCCTTTCCCTAAGGGCCGAGCGCCACGTGGAAAACACCCTGCACCTGGCCCACTGGCTTGCGGAACAACCCCAGGTGGCCTGGGTGAACTACCCAGGGCTTCCCCACCATCCCCACCACGCCCGGGCCCAGAAGTACTTCCGGGGCAAACCGGGGGCTGTCCTCACCTTTGGCCTCAAGGGCGGGTACGAGGCGGCCAAGGGCTTCATCTCCCGGCTTAGGCTCATCTCCCACCTGGCCAACGTGGGGGACACCCGCACCCTGGCCATCCACCCCGCCTCCACCACCCACTCCCAGCTCTCCCCGGAGGAGCAGGCCCTGGCCGGGGTTTTGCCAGAGATGGTGCGCTTAAGCGTGGGCCTCGAGCACGTGGAGGACCTAAAGGCGGAGTTAAAGGAGGCCCTGGCATGAGCGAGATCGCCCTGGAAACCTGGGGGGAACACGAGGCCCTCATCCTCAAGCCGCCCCGCTCTCCCCTTTCCATCCCCCCTCCCAGGCCCCGCACCGCCGTGCTCTTTCCCAGGCGGGAAGGGTTTTACACCGAGCTCGGGGGCTTCCTGCCCGAGGTGCGCCTAAGGTTTGAAACCTACGGCCGGCTTTCCCGGCTCCGGGACAACGCGGTCTTGGTCTTCCACGCCCTCACGGGAAGCGCCCATCTGGCCGGCACCTACCAGGAGGCCACCCTCCAAAGCCTCTCCCCCCTGGAGAGGGCCTTCGGCCCCCAGGGGTGGTGGGACTCCCTGGTGGGCCCCGGGCGGATTCTGGATCCCGCCCTCTACTACGTGATCTCCGCCAACCATCTGGGAAGCTGCTATGGCTCTACCGGGCCCCTCTCCCCAGACCCCCGCACGGGCAAGCCCTACGGCAAGGATTTCCCTCCCCTCACCATCCGCGACCTGGCCCGGGCCCAGGCCAGGCTTTTGGACCACCTGGGGGTGGAGAAGGCCGTGGTGATCGGGGGAAGCCTTGGGGGGATGGTGGCCTTGGAGTTCGCCCTCATGTACCCGGAAAGGGTGAAGAAACTGGTGGTCCTGGCCGCTCCCGCCAGGCATGGACCCTGGGCCCGGGCCTTCAACCACCTAAGCCGACAGGCTATCCTCTTAGACCCCGAGTACCATGGGGGCCATCCCGCCCCCAAGGGCATGGCCCTGGCCCGGGGCATCGCCATGATGAGCTACCGCGCCCCCAGGGGCTTTGAATCCCGCTGGAGCCAGGAGCCGGAAAAGGGGGAGACCTACCTGGACTACCAGGGGGAGAAGTTCCTAAAGCGCTTCCACGCGGAAAGCTACCTGGTCCTCTCCCGGGCCATGGACACCCACGACGTGGGCCGGGGAAGGGGTGGGGTGGAGGAGGCCCTGAAGCGGCTCAGAAACCTGCCCTCCCTCTTCGTGGGCATAGACACCGACCTCCTCTACCCTGCCGAGGAGGTGCGGCAGGTGGCCCGCTTAAGCGGGGGAAGGTACCGGGAGATCCGAAGCCCCCACGGGCACGATGCCTTCCTGATCGAAACGGACCAGGTGGAGGCCATCCTGGACGCGTTCTTGCCCTGAGGGGCCTGGTTACTTCCCCACGCAGAAGTTCTGGAAAACCCGGGCCACCACCTCCTCGGAGACCTCCCTTCTTCCCCTCAAGGAGGCCAAGGCCTTGAGGGCCTCCTCGAGGGCCAACCCCATGAGGTCCTCCGGGAGGTCTTGCGCCTCCAAAAGCCTTTCCCTGGCCTGGTGAAGGGCCTCGATCTGCCGCTCGCTCAGGAGGTACTCCCCTCCCTCCTTTCCCAAAAGCGCCTCCCGGATGGCCTCCTTCAGCTGGGCTAACCCCTCCCCCGTCACGCTGGACACGGGGATGAACCCCGCATCCTCCCAAAGGGGAGGTAGGTCCGCCTTTGTGGCCACCTTCAAGGTCCTGGGGGGCAGAGGGGGAAGGGGAGGTCTTGGGGCCGAGCGGTCGGCCACATAGAGCACGAGATCGGCTTCTTCGGCGATTCTTAAAGCCCTTTCCACCCCTGCCCGCTCCAAGGGGTCCGCGGTGTCCCGAATCCCCGCGGTGTCCACCGCCACCAGGGGAATGCCGAAAAGCTCCAGAGGGGCTTCCAGATAGTCCCGGGTGGTGCCGGGGATGGGGGAAACCAAGGCCCTTTCGTAGCCCAAAAGGGCGTTGAGAAGGGAGCTCTTACCGGCATTGGGCGCCCCGATTAGGGCCAGGCGGGCCCCCTTCTGCGCCAGGCGGGAGGACCTTGCCTGGGACAGGAGGGCCTCCACCTCCTTAAGCACCTCCCCAACCACCCGCTTCGCCTCCAGGGGCTCCACCCCCTCCTCGGGGTAGTCCAAAAGGGCCTGGATGTGGGCGAGAAGGGAAAGGAGCCTATCCTCCAAGGCCGCGATTTTCCGGGAGAGGCTTCCCTCGAGGCTCCTCAAGGCCTGGCGGCGGGCCAGGTCCCCCTCCGCCTCCACCAGGGCCAAGACCGCCTCCGCCTGCGCCAGGTCCAGCTTGCCGTTCATGTAGGCCCGGAAGGTGAACTCCCCTGGGCCTGCCAAGCGGGCCCCCGCCTTCACCAAGGCCTCCAGGACCCTTCTCAGCACCGCCACGGAACCATGGGTGTGGAATTCGCAGGCATCCTCCCCCGTGTAGGACCTGGGGGCTCGGAAGACCAAGAGGAGGGCCTGGTCCAACACCTCCCCGGTTTCCGGATCCACCACCTCCCCCAGGGTAAACCGGCCCCCTTCAAGCCTCCTGGGGTCTTTTCCCCGCCACACCCGGCTCGCCACCTCCAAGGCCCCTTCCCCGGAAAGCCGTACCACCCCGATGGCCCCCTTGCCCAAGGGGGTGGCGATGGCGCATATGGGTTCCCTGAGGGTCATGGGCTACAGGGCCCTTTCCAGGGCCTCGAGGGTAAGGGCCAGCTCCTCCTCCCCATGCGCCACGGAGAGGAAGGCCGCCTCAAAGTTGGAGGGCGGCCAGTACACGCCCCGGTCCAGAAGGCCGTGGAAGAAGCGCTTGAAAAGCTCTGTATCCGTGCGCCTGGCTTCCTGGAAGGTGGCCACGGGCCCTTCGGTGAAGAAAACCGTGATCATGGAGCCCATGCGGTTTACCGTGTGGGGCAGGCCCTTTTGCGACAGCACCTCCTTAAGCCCCGCCTCCAGCCTGGCCCCCAAGGTTTCCAGGTACCCGTAGTAGCCGGGATTCCTCTCCAAGACCTCCAGGGTAGCTAGGCCTGCGGCCATGGCCAAAGGGTTCCCTGAAAGGGTCCCCGCCTGGTACACCGGCCCCAAGGGGGCCACCTTTTCCATGATCTCCCGCCTGCCCCCGTAGGCGGCGGCGGGAAGGCCCCCTCCCAGAATCTTGCCCAGGGTGATGAGGTCGGGCTTGAGCCCAAGCCGCTCCGTGGCCCCGCCGAAGGCCAGGCGGAAGCCCGTCATCACCTCGTCGGCGATGAGGAGGACCCCATACTCCCGGGCCTGGTGCAAGGCCTCGAGGAAAGCCGGCGTGGGCACGAGAACCCCGGCATTGCCCACCACTGGCTCAAAGATGATGGCGGCAATCTCCTCACCCCGTGCCCGAAGGAGCTCCCTAAGCCCCTCGGGATCGTTGTACTCCAGGACCCAGGTGAGGCCAGCGTACTCCTCGGGCACCCCGGCGCTGCTGGGAATCCCTAAGGTAAGGGCCCCGCTTCCCGCCTCCACCAAGAGGCCATCCGCATGCCCGTGGTAGTTGCCCCGGAACTTGACGATGTACTTCCGCCCCGTATACCCCCGGGCCAGGCGCAAGGCGCTCATGGTGGCCTCGGTCCCCGAGTTCACGAAGCGCACCAGCTCCACCTGGGGGTAGGCCCGCTTCACCGCCTTGGCCAACTCGGCCTCGAGGGGATGGGGAGCCCCGAAGGTCAGGCCCTCTTCCGCCACTTCCCTAACCCTCTCTACCACTTCCGGGTGGGCGTGGCCCAGGATCAAGGGCCCCCAGCTGAGCACATAGTCCACATACCGGTTCCCGTCCGCGTCCCACACATGGGCTCCCTTTCCCCGCACCAGGAAGGGAGGGGTACCCCCCACCGCCTTGAAGGCCCTAACGGGGCTGGAAACCCCGCCCGGGATGTGGGCTTGCGCCTCGGAAAAAAGCCTCTGGGAAATGGGCCTCTCCATACCCTCCACTTTACGCCAGCCCAAAGCCGTGGCCCAAACCCCTGGCCATGTAACGGGAGGATCCCCCGCCACCCAGGCTCCCCTGAGCATGCGCGGCAAGGAGGGCGTTTCGGCAGCCTAGAGGGCCCGCGCCCCCAAGCTCCTCGCTCACGCGGAGGACGGTTACCCCTTTCCTGGGCTAGGCGGTTTGGGCAAGTAGCGTGGCCTCGTCCCCAGCTTACCCACCGAGCCCACACCGGATAGGCCTCAGTGGGTCAGCACCCGCCTTAAGGCCGCCAGCACCCGGCGCGCGTTGGGACGGTAGTGGTGCTCCATGGCGCTGAAGGGAGGGTAAGGGGCGTCGTACCCCGCCACCCGCACCACGGGGGCCTGGAGGTAGTCTATGGCCCCCTCGGCGATGCGGGCAGCGATCTCCGCTCCGAAGCCCCCGGTGCGCATGGCCTCGTAGACCACCACCGCCCGCCCCGTCTCCCGCACAGCCTCCAGGAGGGTGCCCTCGTCCAAGGGAACCAGGGTTTCCAGGTCCACCACCATGACCTCCACCCCCTCCCGGGCCGCCACCTCCGCCGCCTCCAGCATCACCTCCACCATGCCCCCATAGCCGATCAGGGTGGCGTGCCTTCCCTCCCGCACCACCCGGGCCTTGCCCAGGGGGAGGGTGTAGTAGCCCTCAGGCACTTGGGCCCGTGCCCCCCGGTAGAGCTTGATGGCCTCCAGGAAGAAGACCGGGTCCTCGTCCTCTATGGCGGCCAGGAGGAGGCCCTTAGCCCTTTCGGGGCTCGAGGGGATCACCACCTTAACCCCAGGAGCGTGGGCCAGAAGGGCCTCGGGGGAGTCCGCATGCTGCTCGGGGGTGTGCACCCCACCCCCATAGGGGGCCCGTACCACCACGGGCAGACCCACCCGGCCCCGGGAGCGGTGGCGCCAGCGGCCCAGGTGAGAGAGGATCTGGTCCAGGGCTGGGTAGAGAAAACCCGCAAACTGGATCTCCGCCACGGGCCGCATGCCTCCCATGGCAAGGCCGATGGCCAGGCCCAGGATGCCGCTTTCCGCCAAGGGGGTATCGAAGACCCGGCCCTCGCCGTATTTGGCCTGGAGGCCCTCCGTGACCCGGAACACTCCGCCAAGCCTCCCCACGTCCTCCCCAAAGACCAAAACCCGCTCATCCCGAGCCAAAGCCAGGTCCAGGGCCTCGTGGATGGCCTGGACCAGGTTCAGCACCCTGGCCCTTTCCGCTACCATAGCTCCTCCACGTGCTTCCCTTCTTTCAAGGCCTCCCAAGCCCGCTTCTGGTCTGGGCCCATCTCCTTGTAGACGTGCTCCACCATCGTCTCGGGGCCGGGCTCGGGAGCCCCATCCGCCAGGGCCAGCTCCCGGGTAAACTCCTCCTCCAGCTCCCCAAGAAGAGCCTCCTCCAGGTCCCCATCCCAAAGCCCAGCGGCCTCCAGGGCCTTGCGGAGGCGCAGGATGGGATCCTTGGAGCGCCAGGCTTCCTCCTCCTCCCGGGTCCTATACCGGCTCGGGTCGTCGGAGGTGGTGTGGGGAGCCAGGCGGTAGGTGAGGGCCTCGAGGAGGGTGGGGCCCTCCCCTTTCCGGGCCCGCTCCACCGCCTTTCTGGCCTCCAGGTAAACGGCGAAGGCGTCGTTGCCGTCCACCACCACCCCGGGTATCCCGTAGCCCTCCGCCCTCCTGGCGATGTAGTCCACCCGCATCTGCCTGTGCCGGGGCACGCTGATGGCGTAGCCGTTGTTCTGCACCAGGAAAAGGACCGGGGCGCTGAAGACCGCGGCGAAGTTCAACCCCTCGTGGAAATCCCCTTCGCTGGTCCCCCCATCCCCGATGGAGGTGGCCACCACCCAGTCCTCCCCCCGGTACCGGCCCGCCAGGGCCAGGCCCACCGCCTGGGGCATCTGGGTGGCGATGGGGATGTAGGGGTTCACCGCCCGGACCCCCTCGGGGAAGCGCCAGCCCGCGGGGTGGGCCCGCCAATAAAGGAGGAGGACGTGGATGGGAAGCCCCCGGGCCAGGAGCATGGCGGACTCCCGGTAGCTGGGCACCACCCAGTCCCTATCCCCCAAGGCTAGGGCTACCCCCACCTGGGCCGCCTCCTGGCCCATAAAGGGGGCGTAAACCCCAAGCCGGCCCTGGCGCTGGAGGGTCAAGGCCTTCTCGTCGAAGAACCGGGCCCGGCGCATGGCCCGGTAAAGGGCCAAGGCCTCCTCCCCGCTCACGGGAAACTCGCCCTTGTCCAGATATCGGACCACCTTTGGCTTCACGCAGGGGAGTTTACCACGGCGGCCAGGCGGTCTAGGGCCAGGGAGATCTCCTCCTCGCTCTTGCAGAAGGCGAAGCGGAAAAGCCCAAGAGGGGGGTCTTCCCGAAAGAAGGCGCTGGCGGGAATCAAGGCCACCCTGGCCGCCTCCACAAGTTGGAAGGCGTCAAATCCGGGAAGCTCGGCCATGAGGAAGTAGGTGCCTTCTGGCTCGTAAGCCCTAAGGCCCATGGACCTAAGCCCGGAAAGAAGCAGGTCCCGCCTTTTTCGGTAGCTCTCCCGCAGGGCCTCGTAAAACCCTTCCTCCCGCGCCACCCTTAGGGCCTCCGCCACCCCCGCCTGCAAGGGGCTTGGGGCGGAAAAGCTGGTCCACTGACGCATCCCCGCCAGGATAGGCATGAACTCCTTGGGCCCCACGATCCAGCCCACCCTATACCCCGTGGCCTCGAGGCGCTTCCCCGCGCTCCCCACGGTGAAGGTGCGCTCGGGGGCAAACTCCCTCAGGCGCCTTGGCCTCTCCCCGAAATAGAGCTCGTCATAGACCTCATCGGAGACCAAAAAGAGGTCATGCTTCTGGGCCAAGGCGGCCAGGGCCCTAAGCTCCTCCTCCCGGAAGACCAGGCCCGTGGGGTTCATGGGGGCGTTGACCAGGAGAAGGCGGGTGCGGGGGGTGATGGCCCTCTCCAAGGCGGGGAGGTCCAGGCGGAAACCCTGCTCCCCCAGGGCAAGCCGCACCAGTTTGGCCTCGGCTCCGGCCAGGAAGGCATCGGGCAGGTACACGTCAAAGAAGGGCTCCAGCACCACCACCTCGTCCCCAGGACCCGCTAGGCTTTGCAAGAGGACGTGGATGGCCTCCGTGGCCCCGGAGGTGACCACCAGGTTCTCGGGCTCCACCCCGAACTCCTCCGCCAGGGCTTCCCTGAGTACGGCAAGCCCCGCCGGGGGAGCGTACTGGTCGTAGCGCCCCAGGGCCCTGCGCACCGCCTCGAGGAGGAAGGCGGGCGGCGGGTTAGAGGGAAAACCCTGGCCCAGGTTCACCGCCTGGAGCCTGGCCGCAAGCTGGCTCATCTTGGGGAAGATGCTCTCCCGGGCAACCTGGGTGCGGGGATGAAGCCGCATAGGTAAAGGGTAGCCCAAAGCCCCCTTGGGCTCAACCCGCGATCCTGAGGAGGCTTAAAAAGCTTTCCAGCTCCAGGCTAGCCCCCCCCACCAGCCCCCCGTCCACGTTGGGCATGGAAAGGAGATCGCCGAAGTTCTTAGGGTTCACGCTTCCCCCATAGAGGATCCGCACCCTCCTGGCGAACTCCTCCCCGTAAAGCTCACCCAGGGCCTGACGGATGGCCTGGTGCATGGCCTCCGCGTCCAGGGGGGTGGCGTTATGCCCGGTACCGATGGCCCAGACCGGTTCGTAGGCGATCACCAAGGACTCGGGACCCGGAGGGTTTAGGCCCTCGAGGCTTCCCCTAAGCTGGGCCAGGGTATAGGGCACCGCCTCCCCCCTCTCCCTCACCTCCAAGGGCTCCCCCACACACAGGATGGGGGTAATCCCCTCCTCCAAAAGCCTTTTCGCCTTCTCCGCCACCAGGGCATCCGTCTCGCCGTGGTAGCGCCGCCTCTCCGAGTGGCCCACGAGGGTATAGCGGCACCCTAGATCGGAGAGCATGCGGGCGGAAACCTCCCCGGTGTAGGCCCCCTCCCGATGGGGGGAAACATCCTGGGCCCCGTAGGCCACCTGGGTACCGGAAAGCACCTCCTTGGCCACGGGGAGCATGGGAAAGGCGGGCAACACCGCCACCTCGGACTGCAAAGGAGGTAAAAGCCTCTTGAGCTCGGCAAGCCATACCCTGGCCTCCGAGGGTACCTTGTGCATCTTCCAGTTTCCCGCCACCAAAACCCTGCGCATGCCGCTATCCTACAGGAAAGCCCCGCCCCAGGGGGCGGGGCTAACACGCTTCTGCCTACTCCAAAACCTCAATCCCCGGAAGGGTGCCCTTCTCCAGGTACTCCAGGCTCGCCCCTCCTCCCGTGGATACGTGGCTGAAGCGGTCCTTAAGGCCAAGGCGGTTCACCGCCGCCACCGAGTCACCCCCTCCCACCACGGTGAAGGCCCCCTCCAAGGCCGCCACCGCCCGGCCCACCGCCAAGGTACCCTCGTCAAAGGGCGGTACCTCAAAGACCCCCATGGGCCCATTCCAGAAGACCGTCTTGGACCCCTTTAGGGCCTCGGCGAAGGCCTCCTGGGTCCTGGGCCCGATGTCTAGGCCCATGTAGGGCACGGGAATGGCGTCCGCAGGGAAGGTACGGGTTTCCACCCCCGCCTCGATCCGCTCCGCCGCCACCACGTCCACCGGCAGGTGCACCCTCACCCCCAAGGACTCCGCCCGCTTCAGGAGGTCTTTAGCCAGATCCAGCCGGTCCTCCTCCACCAGGCTCTTCCCCACCTCGCCCCCAAGGGCCTTGATAAAGGTGAAGGCCATGGCCCCGCCGATGAGAAGGCGGTCTATGCGGGGCAGGAGGTTTTCCATGACCCCGATCTTGTCCGAAACCTTGGCCCCCCCGATCACCACCGCATAGGGCTTCTCCGGATCCCGGAGCAAACGGGAAAGGGCCTTCACCTCCTTCTCCATGAGGAACCCCGCGAAGGAAGAAAGAAGCCTCGCCACCCCCACCACGCTGGCGTGGGCCCGGTGGGCGCTGCCAAAGGCATCCAGGACAAAGGCCTCTCCCAACCGGGCGTAGCGGGCGGCAAGCTCGGGGTCGTTCTTCTCCTCCCCCGGCTCAAAGCGCACGTTCTCCAAAAGGGCCACCTCACCCGGGACCAGAGCCTGAACCGCCTGGTGCGCCTGGTCGGAGCCGGGGCTGTGGGGCACGAAGCGGACGCCGGAAAGATACCGCCCCAAGGCCTCCGCCACCGGGGCCAGGGAGTACTTGGGATCCACCCCCTTGGGCCGGCCCAGGTGGGAGAGGAGGACCAAGGAAGCCCCCTGCTCCAGGAGGTGGCGCAGGGTGGGAAGGCTTTCTTGGATCCGGGTGTCGTCCTGGACCACCCCCTCCTTGATGGGAACGTTGTAATCCACCCGTACCAGGATGCGCTTGCCCCTGGGGTCCAGGTCCTTAAGGGTGCGCATCTAAACCCCCTTCTTCAGCACCAGCTCCACCAGGTCCGCCACCCGGTTGGAGTAGCCCCACTCGTTGTCGTACCAGGCAAAGACCTTCACCAGGTTGCCCAGGGCCTTGGTGAGCTTGGCATCCACGATGGAGGAGTGGGGATCCATCACGATGTCCTGAAGGACGATCTCATCCTCGGTGTAGGCCAGGATGCCCTTTAGCGGCCCCTCCGCCGCCGCCTTCAAGGCCGCGTTCACCTCCTCCGCGGTCACCTCCCGCTTGAGCACCGCGGTGATGTCGGAGATGCTCCCCGTGGCCGTGGGCACCCTGAGGGCGCTCCCGTCAAAACGCCCCTTCAGGGAAGGGAGCACCAAAGCCGTGGCCTTGGCGGCCCCGGTGGTGGTGGGGATGATGTTGATGGCCGCCGCCCGCGCCCGGCGCAGGTCCTTGTGGGGCAGATCCAGCACCCGCTGGTCGTTGGTGTAGGAGTGAACGGTGGTCATGAGGGCCTTTTCCACGCCAAAGGCCTCCTCCAGCACCTTCATCACCGGGGCCAGGGAGTTGGTGGTGCAGGAGGCGTTGGAGATGATGTGGTGCCTGGCGGGATCGTACTGCTCGTGGTTCACTCCCATGACGATGGTGATGTCCTCCCCCTTGGCCGGGGCGGTGATGATCACCTTCTTGGCCCCCGCCTCGAGGTGGGCCCTGGCCTTGTCGGCATCGGTAAACACCCCCGTGGACTCGATGACCACGTCCACCCCCAGGCTTCCCCAGGGAAGCTCTTTGGGGTCCTTAATGGCCGTGGCCCGGATGGCCTTGCCGTCCACGTAAATGTTCTCGTCATCGTACCCCACCTGGCCGGGGAAGCGGTGGTAGATGGAATCGTACTTGAGGAGATGGGCTAGGGTCCGGTTGTCGGTAAGGTCGTTGATGAGGGCTACCTCCACCCCTCGCCCGTGGAGGATGCGAAACACCTGACGGCCGATTCTGCCGAATCCGTTGATGCCTACCTTCATAGCTAACCTCCCTGCGTGGCTCCTCGCCCCTTGCCCTAAGGGGTCAAGAGCTATGGCTTCAGTATACCGGCTTTCTCATAAGTGATTGACGGCACTTGGCTTAAGCAAACCTCCCCTTGACCCGTCAACCCCAAGCCCGTATATTTGGTTGACGACCACCCGGGTGGTCTAGGAGGTAGAGGCGATGAAAACCGAGGTTCTCCCTTATCCACCCCTGGTTAAAACCCTCTGGCCCCACCGCACCCTGGCCCGAGACCTGGCCCTGATCCTGGGGGGTAGCCTCCTGGTGGCCTTGGCCGCCAGGGTCAGCATCCCCTTGCCCTTCACCCCTGTACCCATCACCGGCCAGACCCTAGGGGTTCTCCTGGTGGGTGCCGCCTTGGGAAGCCGCCTGGGGTTCCTGGCCCTTCTCGCCTACCTGGCGGAAGGGGCCATGGGGCTACCCGTTTTCGCTGGGGGAACGGGCGGCCTGGCCAAGATCCTGGGCCCTACCGGAGGCTTTCTCCTGGCCTTCCCCCTGGCCGCAGGCTTGGTGGGGCTACTGGTGGAGCGTTTCGGCCTGGACCGGAGCTTCCTGGGAACCCTTTTGGCCATGCTGGCGGGCAATGCCCTGCTTTACCTGGTGGGGCTTCCCTGGCTTGCCGCCTGGCTCATGGGGGCAGGAAAGTTTACCGGAACAGGTGCTCTTCTGGCCATGGGGCTTTTCCCCTTCATCCCTTTGGACCTGGTGAAGGCGGTGGTGGCAGCTTTGCTTCTGCCCTCCGCCTGGAAGGTGCTGGGAAGGCGCTAGGGTGCGGCTAGCCCTGGGGCACATCGCCAAGCGGGAAAGCCTCTCGGAGTTTCTTCAGGCCCTCACCCCCTTGGTGCGCCAGGCCCGGGAGGAGGGGGCCTTGGCCCTCCTCCTTCCCGAGCTGGTCCTGGGAAGGCAAGGGCATGAGGAGCTTCCCCGTGCCCTCGAGGCCTTGGCCGGGGAAAACCGCATGGCGGTGCTGGCCGGCTACCTGGCCCCTGGCCCCAGGAACCGGCTTGGCGTCTTCCCCCAGGGCCCCTTTTACGACAAGGTGCACCCCTTCCTGGCCCAGGGAGAGGAAGGGGACGAGGGGGTTGAGCCCGGGGAAGGCCCCGTGACGTGGGAGTTAGGGGGGCGAAGGTTTGGGCTTGCCCTTTGCTACGACCTGGATTTCCCCGAACTCTTCCGCAGCTACGCCCTGATGGGCGTCGAAGCCTTTTTGGTGGGCTCGGCCTGGCCCGGGGAGTACCAGGAGCTCCTTTCTGTCCTGGCCAGGGCTAGGGCCGCGGAGAACCAGGCCTACCTCCTCCTCGCCAACCGGGCGGACACGGGAAGCCCCTCCCTGGCGGTGGCCCCTGATGGCCGCCTCCTGGCCTCGAGGCGGGAGGAAGGCCTGGCGGTGGTGGACCTGGACCTGGGTTTCCTGGAGGAGTACCGCGCCCGCTACCCCATCCTCCGCCATCGCCGGATAGGGGCCTACCGGCTCTGGTAAGATGGCCCTCGTGCTGGAGAACCGCCGGGCACGGCACGACTACGAGATCCTGGAAACCTACGAGGCGGGGATCGTCCTAAAGGGAACCGAGGTGAAGTCCCTTCGCGCCGGTAAGGTGGATTTTACGGGAAGCTTTGCCAAGTTTGAAAATGGCGAGCTTTACCTGGAAAACCTTTACATCGCTCCTTATGAGAAGGGGTCCTACACCAACGTGGACCCCAGGCGAAAGCGCAAGCTCCTCCTTCACCGCCACGAGCTCAACCGGTTAAGGGGCAGGGTGGAGCAGAAGGGCCTCACCTTAGTACCGTTAAAGATTTACTTCAACGAACGGGGCTACGCCAAGGTGCTCCTGGGGCTTGGGCGGGGCAAGAAGGCCTACCAAAAAAAGGAAGACGACAAGAAGCGGGCTGTGCGCCGCGCCTTGGAGGAACTATGAGGTTCTTTGCCCTGGTCCTGGTTCTCCTTCCCGCCCTGGCCCAGGCCCCAAGGCCCCTCCTGGTGGGAGGAGAGGTGGGCCAGGCCCTTTACCCTGGGGGGAGGGGCGTGTCCTATGGGGAGGTGCGCCTGGTAGCCCGGGGCCTGGGGCTCGCCCTGTGGCAAGGGGAAGGCCGGGTGGCCCTGGGCCTGGGAAGCCGCTATAAGGTTTTTCCCTTAGTGGCACAGGAGGCCCAGGCCGCCGCCCAGGGGGCCGCCTGGAAACGGGGGCAGGAGGTTTTCGTCCCCTTGCGGCCCTTAAGCGAGGCCTTGGGCCTAGAATACCGGGCCCAGGAGGGGATCCTCCTCCAACTGCCCTGGGCCAGGCTTTTGGGGGTTGAGCGGAAGCCGGGGCAGGTCCTCCTCCGCTTCTCCCGGGAGGTGAACGCCCTGTTGGAGGGCAACAGCGTCCTCTTTCTCCTGGCCCAGGGAGAAGGGGCGGGCCTGAGGCAGGAGGCCCGGGGGCTTCGCCTCGCCTTGGAGACCCCACCCACCCGGCTCTACTACCCCGGAGGGGGCCAGGTGGCCTTGGAGTGGGGTTCCCCCGCTAAACCCAGACCCACGGTACTCCTGGACCCCGGCCATGGGGGGAAGGACCCGGGGATCTCGGTGGGGGGTCTTTTGGAAAAGGACCTCACCCTGGATCTGGCCAGGCGGGTGGCCGCCCGCCTACCCAAGGCCCAGCTCACCCGGCAAGGGGATCAAACCGTACCCCTCGAGGCCCGCCTGCGCCTGGCCCAGGGGGCTTCGGTGGTGGTTTCCCTGCACGTCACCCAAGGCAGCGCGGTCTACCTCTACCTGCCCAAGGTCCGCTCCACCCCTTTAGCCCAAAACGCCGAAACCCTTCTGGCCTCAGCCCCCGCCGAGCAAGCCGCCTTGCTCAAGGTCTACGCGGGGGACCCAAGGCGCCTGGCACAGGGCCTACAAAAGGCCTTCTCCGCCTTAGGCATCGTGCTGGCCCAGGCGGAGGGTCCTTATGCCCTCACGGACATCCCCGGGGCGGGGGTGGTCCTCGAGGTGGGGGCACAACGGCTAAAGACCCCTGAGGCCCGCAATCAGATAGCGGAGGCCATCGCCCAGGCCATCCGCGCCTATCTGGAGTAGCCATGCGCCGACTCTTGACCCCCTTTAACCTCCTTGGCCTCGCCTTCTTCGGCTTGGGGGCCTTGGTCTACTGGCAAGGCCAGGGAGGGCAGGCCCCATCTGCCCTCCCCTTGCCCTCAGAGGAAACCCCGGCCGCTAACACCCTGCCCATGATCCTCTACCTCCCCAACCCGCCTCAGGGCCTCCTTAAGGAAACCCGCACCCTCGAGCTGGCCCCGGGGGATACGCCGGAGAACAAAGTTCTGGCCGCCTGGGCCGAGGCCCTAAAGGCCCCCAAGCCCCGGGGCCTCTACCGGCTGGACAGGCTTCTCGTGGTGGACCTTCCCGCCGACTTTGCCCAGGGATTGGATGCCAGCCAGGAAGCCCTGCGCCTCTACAGCCTGGCCTATACCCTCCTTTCCACCTTCCCCCAGGCCCAGGAGGTGCGCTTCCTGGTGGAGGGAGAACCCAGACCGGGCCTGGCCCACCTGGACCTTAGCCGCCCCATCCAGCTACCATGAGGGAAACCTGGCGCATAGACCGCCTCGTCCTCCAGGGGTTCAAATCCTTCGCGGAGCGCACCGCCTTAGACTTTCCGGATCCCATCACCGGGATCATCGGGCCCAATGGTTCCGGTAAGAGCAACCTGGTGGAGGCCTTGCGCTTCGTGACCGGGGCCCGCGCCCACGAGCTACGCGGACAGGAACTCGGCACCTTCCTCTTCCACGGGGGCGAGGGCCGTCCGCCCCAGGCCATGGCGGAGGTGCGCCTAGAGCTTTCCCGGGGAAGGGAACGCCTCACCGTGGAACGGCGCATCGAGGGGGACCGCTCCCTCTTCCGGGTAAACGGCCGCCCTTTAAGCGCCAAGGCCCTGGCCCTCCACCTTGCGGGCACGGGTTTGGGCCGCGGAGGGTACGCCATCGTGGGCCAAGGAGAGGTGGCCGGCCTCCTGGAAGCCCCGGAGGAAGTCCTGCTGGCCCAGCTGGAGGAGGCTAGCGGGCTCAAGCCGGTGGCGGAAGCAGCCCGGGTGGCGGAGAAGGAGCTGGAAGAGGCGCACCGCCTACTGGAAGAGCGCGAGCGGGAACTTCGGGAGCTTAAGGCCCAGGCGGAGCGGCTTAAAGGGGAGGCAGAGCGGGCTAGGCGCGCCCAAGCCCTGGACCTCGAGGCCCTAGCCCTCAAGGCAAGCCTCCTGGAAGCCCGCATGGAGGAAGCCCAAGCCGAGATGGCGAGGGCCGAGGAGCGACTTAAGGCCCTGGCCAGGGAGGAGGAAACCCTAGAGAGGGAACGGGAAGCCCTGGAGGCCAGGCGCCTGGCCCTGGCCCACGAGGAGGAGTCCCTGCGCCAGGAACTGGAAGCGGTGCGCCTGCGCCTAAAGGAGCGGGAGGGCCTGGAACGGGAGCTTAAGGAGCTTACCCGCCTGCAAAGGGCCCTGGACCGTCCCCCGCCCCCGGACCCCGGCCCTCCGGTACCCCCTCCCCCCCGGCCCCTCCAGGAGCTTCGCACCCGGCTGAAGCACTTGAAAGAGGAGGTAGAACGCCTGCTGGCTGCCAAAAGGCGCCAAGAGGAGGCCTTCCGTAGGTACCTGGCGGAAACCGCCCGCTACGAGGAACGCCTTAAGGCCTACCAGGAGGCCCTGGCAGAACGCTCCCGCTTGGAGGAGGAGCTTGCCCACAGGCTTGAGGAGCTCCGGGACCTCGAGGCGCAGATGGCCGAAAGAAGGCGGTTGGAAGCCCGCCTTGCTGACCTGCGCGCCCAGGCCCAAGGAAGCCTTAGGGAGGCCGAGCGCCTAAGGCGGCTTGTGGAGGCCGGCAGCGACCTCCATGAGGGACCCCGAAGGGTGAGGAGGCTTCCTGGGGTGCTGGGGGTGTTGGCGGACCTGGTTGCGCCTGAGCCGGGGCTGGAGCTGGCCATAGAGGTGGCCCTGGGCCCCCGGCTCCAGTGGGTGCTCACCCAGGACGAGGAGGCGGCCAAGGCCGCCATCGCCCTCCTGAAACGGGAAGGGGGCCGGGCCACCTTCCTGCCCCTCACCCTTCTTTCCCCACCACCTCCCCCCTCCCCCCCTTCCGTGCCCGGACTCCTGGGACCCGCCTTCCGCCTGGCCCGACTCCGGCACCCGGGCCTGCCCGAGGAGGAAGTCCTCCGGGCCCTCCTGGGGGATACCCTGGTCTTCGCCCACCTGGACGCAGCCCTGGCCTACCGGAGGGCCGGGGGAAGGGAAAGGGCGGTCACCCTGGAAGGCGAGGTGCTGGAGCGCCTGGGAGCCCTATCCGGCGGGCGTGTGAAAGGGGGCGGGGAAACCCTCCTCCTGAGGCGGCGTTTGGAGGAGCTGGAAGCCGAAAAGGAGCAGCTTGCCAGGGAGATAAAGGCCTTGGAAGAGGCCCTGGCCTCCCTACCCCCCCACCGCCTTCTGGAGGAGGCCCGGGCCCAGGTGGGAGCCCTACAAGCCCGCCTTCGCTCCCCCTTACCCCCGCCTCCCCAATCCCCCACCCCTCCCCAGGAAACGGGGGAGGAAGCCCGGCTTCGGGCCCTGGAGAAAGAAAGGGAGGAGCTGGAGAAAACCCTGGCCCAGGCGGAGGCCCACGAGGGCTGGCGCCTCCTCTCCCAGGCCAGGGAAGCTTGGATAGCCTCGCAGGAGGAGGTGCGCCGCATCCAGGTAAAGTTGGAGGAGCTAAAGGCCAAACTCGCCGCCAGCCAGCCCCTTCTGGCCAGGGCCCAGGAGTTGGAGGAGCGCCTGGGGGCCGTGCGGGCGGAAAGGAGCAAACTCGAGGACCAGCAAACCCGGGCTCTTACCCGGGCCAACGCCCTCTTGAGCGAGCGGGAAAACCTCCGCCTGCTCCTGGCCCGCAGGGAAGCCCTCCTGGAGGAACTGGGCCGGGAAAGGGACTCCCTCCCCCCCCTGGACCGCCTGCCTGGCACGCCCAGGGCCCTCCAAGCGAGGCTGGCCCAGGTGGAGCGGGAAAGGGCGGCCTTGGGACCCGTAAACGCCCTGGCGGAAAGGGAGCTAAGGGAGCTGGAAGCCCGCCTCGAGGCCCAGACCAAGGAGGTGGAGGAAGCCACCCAGGCCCTCCTTCGCCTCGAGGCTGAAGCCAAGGCGGTGGAAAGGGCCTACGGGGAAAGGCTGAGGGAAAGCTTCGGGCTTTTCCAAAGTGCCTTCCAAAAACATGCCCTAGCCCTTCTTGGAGCCCAGGCCCAGGTGAAGCGGGAGGGAAAGGGGCTGAAACTGGTGGTGATCCCCGCAGGAAAGCGCACCCAAGACCTCCGGCTTCTGTCCCTGGGGGAGAAAACCCTGGGGGCCCTCGCCTTCCTCTTCTCCTTGGGCGAACTCCAAGGGGGCTTACCCTTGGCGGTTTTGGACGAGGTGGACGCCGCCTTGGACGAGGCTAACCTCGTCCGCTTCACCCGCTTCCTGCACTCTGGCAGACAGTTCATCCTGGTCACCCACCAAAAGCGCACCATGGAGGCCTGCCACGCCCTCTACGGGGTCACCGCCCAAGGAGGCGTGAGCCGGGTGTACTCCATCCGCAAGGAGGTAGCCCATGACCCTAAATGAGTACCAGCAGGAGGCCAAGAAAACCGCCCTCTACCCTGAGGTCTACCGGCTTCTGTACCCCACCTTGGGCCTGGCGGGGGAAAGTGGGGAACTGGCCAACAAGGTCAAAAAAATCCTCCGGGACCATGGGGGAAACCTAAGCCAGGCCACCCGGGAGGACCTGGTGGCGGAACTTGGGGACGTGCTTTGGTATGTGGCCCAGCTGGCCACCGACCTGGGAGTCAGCCTGGAGGAGGTAGCCCAAGGCAACCTGGCCAAGCTCCGCTCCCGCCTAGAGCGGGGAAAGATCGGGGGCGCGGGAGATAATCGCTAACGAAAATCACTTGCATCTTGTACCCCTTTAGGGTATAGTAGCCCTTGGCTGGTATGCCAGCCAGACAAGGAGGTACGCATGGAAGAGATGGTTACCCTACCCCGTTTAAACGAGCCTGCCCCCGACTTCGTGGCCAAGACCACGGCTGGGGAGCTCCGGCTATCCGACCTCAAGGGAAAGTGGGTGGTGCTCTTCAGCCACCCCGCCGACTTCACCCCGGTGTGCTCCACGGAGTTCTTGGCCTTCGCCCGTCGGCAGAAGGAGTTTGAGGAGCTGGGAGTCCAGCTGGTGGGGCTTTCCATCGACTCCATCTACTCCCACTTGGCCTGGCTCAAGGACCTGGAGGAGATGTCCGGGGTTAGCATCAACTTCCCAGTGATCGCCGACTTGGACATGAAGGTGTCCAAGCTCTACGGCATGATCCACCCCGCCGCCAGCGAAACCGCTGCGGTGCGGGCGGTGTTCATCATTGACCCCAACGGCATCCTGCGGGGCATGCTCTACTACCCCCTTACCACCGGCCGCAACATCGAGGAGATCCTGCGCTTCGTCCGGGCCCTGCAGTTCACCGACCGCACCGGACTGAACACCCCCGCGGACTGGCAGCCGGGTGACCCCGCCATCGTCAAGCCCCCGGCCACCCTGGACGAGCTCAAGGCGGACGAGGCCAAAAAGTCCGAATACGCCGAGTACAAGCGCTGGTACCTGCGCCTGAAAAAGGCCTAGATGCCCTAACCCCCGGGTTCGACCCCGGGGGTTAACCTTGGACACCTAGTCAAAGAGGTCCAGCACCTCCAGGAAGCCCCTTTTCTTCTTGTAGGGCTTGCCCTCCTTGCGGTGGTACGCCTCCCGCTCCTCCTCGTAAGCCCGCTCCACCTCCTTGGCCTCCGCCAGGAGCTTTTCCAACTCCCCCCGATCCAGCCACACCCCCCCGCACTGGGGGCAAACGTCCAATAGGACCCCCCGCCTCTCCACCTCCTTCATGCCCACCTGGCAGTTTGGGCAAAGGAGAAGGGGCATTTACTCTTCCCTCCGACCCATGAGGAGGCTGGCGTAGTAGAGGATGGTGGCCAAGGAGCTGGCCAAGGCGGCCACATAGGTAAGGGCCGCCCAGGTGAGCACCTGCCGGGCAGGGACCATCTCCTGCTGGGAGAGGAAGCCCATGCGCCGTAGGAACTCCAGGGCCCGCCTCGAGGCGTCAAACTCCACGGGCAGGGTCACCAGCTGGAATAGGGCCACCGCCAGGTAGAGGTAAAGCCCGAGCTTGGCCAGACCGATGGCCCCCAGCATCAAGCCTCCCACCACCAGGATCGGGCCCAGGTTGGTGCCCAGGCTAGCCGCTGGCCAGAGGCTAGCCCGCACCCGAAGCCAGGTGTAGCCGTGGGCATCCTGCACCGCATGCCCCACCTCGTGGGCCGCCACCGCCAAGGCCGCCAGGCTGGACGAGGCGTAGTTGGGCTCGGAAAGCCGCACCGCCTTGGCATGGGGATCGTAGTGGTCGGTGAGCGCCCCGGGCACCGGTTCCACCCGGACATGGGTGAGGCCATGGGCATCTAAAATGGCCCGGGCCACCTGGGCTCCCGTAAGGCCACGGCTATTGGCCACCCGGCTGAAACGGGCAAAGGTAGCCTGCAAACCCCCTTGAATCGCCAAGCTGGCCAAGAAAACCAGCCCCATGAGCAAAAGCGCCAACATGTCCATTCCCGTCCACCTCCTTACGGAGAGTAGCAAAAAACCGAGGCCACCTAGGTAGGTGGTCTCGCCATGCGCCCTTTGGCGCCCCAGCCGACCGGGGATGGCTCCCGTACTGACGACCGGCTGGCCCCATGGGGGGCGGCTACTCCCCGCGGTTTCCTTTATACCAGACCCAGCCCCTTCTCGCAAGGCCTTGGATGGAATGTGCACGGATACCCTTTACTCTTTTTTACTCATGGGTATCTTGGGATTGGGAGGTGGGGTATGGACTACACGCATCCCGAGGTTCTGGTGAGCACGGACTGGGTTCAAAAGCACTTACAGGACCCGCAGATTCGGATCCTCGAGGTGGACGAGGACATCCTGCTCTACGAAACCGGCCACATTCCAGGGGCACAGAAGGTGGACTGGCAACGGGACTTCTGGGATCCGGTGGTACGGGACTTTGTGGACGAGGAGGGGTTCACCCAGCTCATGGAACGCCTGGGCATCTCCACCGACACCACCGTGGTCCTTTACGGGGACAAGAACAATTGGTGGGCCGCCTACGCCTTCTGGTTCTTCAAGTACAACGGCCACCAGGATGTGCGCCTCATGAACGGAGGGCGGCAGAAGTGGGTGGAGGAGGGCCGCCCCCTCACCACCGAGGTGCCCACCTATCCCCGGGGCGCCTATCGGGTGCCCTACCGGGACGAGACCATCCGCGCCTACCGGGACGAGGTCCTCAAGCACACCCTCAAGGTTAAGGAGGGCAAGGGCGCCCTGGTGGACGTGCGAAGCCCCGAGGAGTACCGCGGGGAACGCACCCACATGCCCGACTATCCACAGGAAGGAGCCCTGCGGGCCGGCCACATCCCGGGCGCCAAGAACATCCCCTGGGCCAAGGCGGTGAACCCCGACGGGACCTTCAAAAGGGCGGAGGAACTTAAGGCCCTCTACGAGTCCTTGGGCATCACCCCGGAGAAGGATGTGGTGGTCTACTGCCGCATCGCCGAGCGTTCCAGCCACTCCTGGTTTGTCCTCAAGTACCTCCTGGACTACCCCCACGTGAAGAACTACGACGGCTCCTGGACGGAGTGGGGCAACCTGGTGGGAGTTCCGGTGGCCAAGGGGGAGGAATAGCCTAGCCCTCAGAAGCCTCCCCCAGGGCTTGGGCAGCGAGCCGACGCCCTGTAGGGGTGTCCGCCAAGCCTCCCAGGCCAGTCTCCTTGAGCTCCAAGGGCAGGAGGCGGCCGATGCCCGCCATGGCCAGGATCACCTCGTCGGGAGGGATCACGCTCCTTATTCCCGCCAGGGCCATGGAAGCCGCGCTCACCGCGTGAACCGCATAAAAGCCATTGCGCATCACGCAGGGCACCTCCACAAATCCCCCCACGGGATCGCAAACCAAACCCAAAGTGTTCTGCAGGGCCAAAGCCGCCGCATGGCTGGAGGCCTCCGAGCTCCCCCCGAGAAGCTCGGTAACGGCGGCCGCCGCCATGGCCGCCGAGGAGCCGATCTCCGCCTGGCATCCCCCGCTGGCCCCAGCGATGTAGATCTGGCGGCTGATGATCTTGGCCACCCCGGCGGCCAGGACCATGGGCATGAGGAGTTCCTCATCGGGGATGCCCAGGTGATCCGCTACCCCCAGCAAGGCCCCAGGAAGCGTCCCGGCGCTGCCCGCGGTGGGTGCGGCCACAATCCGGCCCATGCGGGCGTTTTCCTCGTTGACCGCCATGGCGTAAGCCTGAACCCGCTTGAGAAGCGGATCCCGCAAGGGGTCCGGGGCCTCCCACAAGGTCTTGGCGTTCTTCCCCACCATTCCCGCCACACTGGGGGCGTCCGAGGCAAGACCCCTTCGGATGGAATCCCGCATAATGCCCAGGCGCTCCCGGAGCTTAGCCAGGATGGCCTCGGGAGCCAACCCGGTTTCCTCCACCTCCTCGAGGAGCAAGGCCTCGGATGCCCGGCCGGGAAGGGCTGCAAGGTCGTTCAGGGTCAACGGCATAGCCTTAGTATAGGTTTTAGCCTGATTTTCACAGGGTGGGCCTATCCTAGAGGGCGAGGATGCGGCATCTAAACCCCAATCTCCGGGTGCTGATCGCCGACGACCACCCCCTCTTCCGCCTGGGGCTTAGGGCGGGCCTCGAGGGGGAAGGGCTCGTGGTGGTGGCCGAGGCCCAGGATGGGGAGGAGGCCTTGGAAAAGGCCCTGGCGCTGAACCCAGAAGCGGTCCTCCTGGACCTAAGGATGCCCAAAATGGACGGCCTGGAGTGCACCCGGGCGCTAAGGAAGAAGGGGTATGCCGGTCTGATCGCCCTTCTCACCACCTACCAGGAGCCCGCCCTGGTACGGGAAGCCTTTTTGGCCGGGGCCGACGCCTATTTTTCCAAGGAGCTCTCCGCCGCCGAGCTCAAAAGGCGCCTTTTACGGGTGGCGCAAGGGGAGGAGACGCTGAAGCCCCCAGACCTTCCCAGCCTCACCTCCAGGGAGGAGGAGGTCCTCCACCTTCTGGCCCAGGGGCTTTCCGTGAAGGAGATGGCCAAGGCCCTAGGCCTTTCCCCGGACACGGTGAAGGACCACCTGGAAAGCCTTTACGGCAAGCTTCTGGCCCGAAACCGGGTGGAAGCTCTGGAAAAGGCGAGGTCCCTGGGTTTCCTGGCGAAGATGTAGGGGAAGGGCGGGCAAACCCACCCTTCCCCTAGCCCCCGGCTTACTCGGCTGGGGCTTCCCCTTCGGAAACCGCCTGGGTAGCGCTCTTGGCGGCTTCCGCCTCCTCCTTGGCCACCCGAGCCCTCTCCTGGTCCTGACCGATGCGCTTGCGGTCGGCACGGAGCTTGCGGCGAATCTCCCTTTCGGAAAGCTCGCGGATAAAGTAGAGCTTGGCCCGCCGGGCCCGGCCCCGCTGGACGATCTCGATCTTCTCGATGAGGGGGGAGTTCAAGGGGAAGATGCGCTCCACCCCCACGCCATAGCTCACCTTGCGCACGGTAAAGCTGGTGTTGTACCCGTTCCGCTTGACCTTGATGACGATGCCCTCAAAGTTCTGCACCCGGGTGCGGTTGCCCTCCTTTACCCGGTAGGCCACCCGCACGGTGTCCCCAGGCCGGAACTCGGGAAGATCGGTGCGGGTATACTTGGCCTCCACCACCTTAAGCAGCGCTCCTCGGTTCATGTTCGCCTCCCTCCCCAGAGGAACCCCTAGGGGTTCATGGGCAACAGACCTAAGTCTAGCCCTCGCGGTCCATTTCCGCAAGCCAGGCCACCTCGAGGGGCCCAAGCCTGGCCTCCCGCACCAGCTCCGGCCTCACGGCCAGGGTCTTCCTCAAGGCCTCCGCCCTGCGCCACCGGTCCACCTCCGGATGGTTTCCCGAAAGGAGAACCTCCGGCACCCTAAGCCCGCGGAACTCCGGAGGGCGGGTGTAGTGGGGATGGTCCAGAAGCCCACGGACGAAGGAATCCCTTAGGTGGCTTTCCGGATCCCCGATCACCCCGGGAATAAGCCGGGCGGTGGCCTCCAGCACCGCCAGGGCCGCCACCTCCCCCCCCATGAGCACGTAGTCCCCAATGGAAAGGGACCGGGTCACAAAGGCCTCCACCCTGGCGTCAAATCCCTCGTAGCGCCCGGAAAGAAGGACCAGGTGATCCCTTTGGGCCAGCTCCTCCGCCATCCGCTGCGAGAAGGGTTCCCCCGCCGGGGAAAGGAGGATCACCTCATCCGCGGGCAGAACTGCCTCCAAGGCCGCCACCGCCACATCGGGGCGGATCACCATCCCCGCCCCGCCGCCATAGGGGGTATCGTCCACGGTGCGGTGCCGCCCCAGGCCATAAGCCCTGAGATCCACCACCTCCACCCGGATAAGGCCCCGCTCCTGGGCCTTCTTTAGGAGAGACTCCGAAAGCCAGGGGAGTATGAGGCGAGGGAAAAGGGTGAGGATAGTGTAGCGCATTCAGTCAAAGAGGCCGGGGATCGGCTCCACGTGGATGCCCTCCTCCTCCACCCGCACGTAGGGGGCCTGCAGGGGCACCAGGCGCTCCGTCTGGTCGCGAAGCCTTTCCCCCACGCCCTTGATCACCAGGACATCCTGGGCTCCCGCGTCCAGGATGTCCACCACCACCCCCATCTTCAAGTCCCCCACGTAAACGGGAAGCCCGATGAGGGCGAAGTAGTAGTACCGGCCCTCCTCGAGGGGGGGGAGCTCCTCCACCTCCGCGTACACCCGAAGACCCACCAAGGGCTCGGCCAGCTCCCGGCTGGAAACCCCTGCCAGGTGGACCACCAGGTCTTCCCCCACCTGGTAGAGATCCTCCACCGCCCGCCAGCCATGGCCTTCCACGTACACCCGTTCCAGGTGAGCCACCACCGGCTCACCCCGGAACTTAAGCCCCCCGCGCAGGGCATACGGGGCACCGAACCGGCCGATCTCCACCAGGCGCATCCCTAATCCATTATGCCAGAGCCCGCCCTAGCGCACCTCCACACCCACCTTGCGCTTGGCGTAGGCCCGCACCAGGGTACGGATGGACTCGATGACCCGGCCCTGCTTACCGATGAGCCGGCCCTTGTCCTCCGGGGCCACCTCCACCAGGTAAAGGGGCCCTTCCCGCGTACGCCTCTCCTGCACCCGGACCCGCTCCGGCTGGTCCACCACGCTCTTGGCCAGGTACTCCACCAAGTCCCTCATGACCTCATGTTAAGACAAGGGCGCCGGCGAGGATACCCGCCCGGCACCCTCAGGAAGCCCTTATCCTAGCCTTCCTGCCGGAAAACCCCCGCCTCTCTAAGAAGCCTCCGGGCGGTGTCCGTGGGCTGGGCCCCCACGGAGAGCCAGTACCTGGCCCGCTCCACGTCCACCTTCAGCCACTCGGGAGTGGTCTTGCGGGGATCGTAGTACCCGATCTTTTCGATGTAGGCGCCGTCGCGCTTCCTGCGGCTATCGGTGACCACGATGCGGTAGTGAGGGTTATGCTTGGAGCCGAAACGAGAGAGCCGGATCTTTACCATGCTTTCCTACCTCCTGAACATTCCCATGAGTCCCCGGCCCTTGCTCTTCTCCAGGGACTTCATTAGGGCCTTGGTTTCCTCGAATGCCTTGATGAAGCGGTTGATCTCCTGCACGCTGGTACCGCTTCCCCTGGCGATGCGCTTGCGCCGGGAGGCGTTCAGGATGCGGGGGTCCTTCCGCTCCTCGGGGGTCATGGAGAGAACGATGGCCTCGAGGCGCTTGATGGCCTTGTCGTCCACCTGGACCCCGGGGGGCAAGGCCTTGCCCACCCCCGGAAGCATGGCGAGGACCTCCGAAAAAGAGCCCAGGCGCTTTAGGTTTTGCATCTGCTTGAGGAAGTCCTCAAGGGTGAGCTCCTTGGCGGACTTGGGGGCCTCCGCCTCGAGGCCCGCCGCCCTCACCTTCTCCGCCAAGGTGGCCACATCCCCCATGCCCAGGATGCGGCCCGCCAGCCGGTCGGGGTAGAAGGGCTCCAGGCCCTCGGGGCGCTCGGAAACCCCTGCGAAGTAGATGGGCTTCCCCGTCACGTGCCGGGCGGAAAGGGCCGCCCCGCCCCGGGCATCCCCATCCAGCTTGGTGAGGACGAGCCCCGTGACCCCCACCCTCTCGTCAAAGGCCTTGGCCACCCCAAGGGCCTCCTGGCCCGTCATGGCATCCAGGACCAAAAGCACCTCGTCGGGGTTCATGGCCTCCTTGAGGCGGGCCAGCTCCGCCATGAGGGGCTCGTCCATCTGCAGGCGCCCGGCGGTATCCACCAGGATCAGGTCACGAACCTCCTGCCTGGCCCGTTCCTCCACCCGGCGGCGGATGGACTCGGGGCTCTCCCCATCCTGGACCTCTAGGACCGGGACCCCGATCTTTTCCCCCAGGATGCGAAGCTGCTCCCGGGCGGCGGGGCGCTGGGTGTCGGCGGCCACCAGAAGGGGCCTCCTACCCTTTCCCTTGTAGAAAAGGGCCAGTTTGGCTGCGGTGGTGGTTTTGCCAGAGCCCTGGAGGCCCACCAGGAACCAGAGGTTCTGGTTCCTCAGGGAGGGAAACTGAGGTTCCCCGCCCAAGGCCTCCTTCAGGGACTCGTAGACCGTGGCCAGCACCACCTCTGCCGGGGTGAGGCTTTCCAGGACCTTCTGGCCCAAGGCCTTCTCCCGGACGCTCTCCACAAAGGCCCTCGCCACCTCCAGGTTCACGTCGGCATCCATCAGGGCCCGACGGATCTCCCTGAGGGTGGCCTTCAGGTCCTCCTCGGTGATGCGGCCCCGGCCCCTTAAGCGGTCTATGGCCTCCTGCAGTCTTCCCGCCAGCTTGGCAAACATGAGCCTCCCGGCCAACAGGCCGGGCCTTAGAATAGGCCAGGCCCCTTGAGCGTGTCAACCTCAATTTTTCCCACATTTCTAGTGGGCACGGTTGACGACCCCGGCCGCGACCCCTAGGCTAAGGAAGGTATGTTAGGGGCTTTGCCCTCGAGTCTTAGGCCCTGAAGGCCGCCCACCAGGCGGCCTTCGGGTGAAAGGAGGCCGCCTGTGGAGACGACCCTTTCCCCCCTGCGCCAAGCCCTGCAAGAAGGCGACACCCTGAAACTCCAAAGGCTCCTGGAGGAAATCCATCCCCAGGACCTCTTGGCCGTGTGGGATGACCTGGAGGGGGAACACCGCTATGTGGTCCTCACCCTCCTGCCCAAGGAACGGGCCGCGGAAGTCTTCGCCAACCTCCCCGCGGAGGAGGAGGCGGAGTACCTGAAGACCCTACCCCCCTGGCGGGTGCAGGAGCTTTTGGAGGAGCTCTCCCTGGACGACCTGGCCGACGCCCTCCAGGCGGTGGAGGAAGAGGACCCCGAGCTTTTCCGCCGCCTCAAGGAGGCCCTGGACCCCGAGACCCGGGCCGAGGTGGAAGAGCTCACCCAGTACGAGGAGGACGAGGCCGGAGGCCTCATGACCCCCGAGTACGTGGCGGTGCGGGAGGGCATGACCGTGGAGGAGGTCATCCGCTTCCTGCGCCGGGCCGCCCCCGATGCGGAAACCATTTACTACATCTATGTGGTGGACGAGGGAGGGCGCCTCAGAGGGGTCTTGTCCCTGAGGGACCTCATCGTGGCGGATCCCAAGACCAAGGTGGCGGAGATCATGAACCCCAAGGTGGTCTTCGTCCGCACGGACACCGACCAGGAAGAGGTGGCCCGCCTCATGGCCGATTACGACTTCACCGTTCTGCCCGTGGTGGACGAGGAGGGGGTGCTGGTGGGCATCGTCACGGTGGACGACGTCCTGGACGTTTTGGAACAGGAGGCCACCGAGGACATCCACCGCCTGGCGGCCGTGGACGTGCCGGACCTGGTCTATAGCCAAGCCTCCCCCATCGCCCTCTGGCTGGCCCGGGTGCGCTGGCTGGTGATCCTGATCCTGACCGGCATGATCACCAGCTCCATCCTCCAGGGGTTTGAGAGCCTCCTCGAGGCCGCCACCGCCCTAGCCTTCTACGTGCCCGTGCTCCTGGGCACGGGGGGGAACACCGGCAACCAGTCCGCCACCCTCATCATCCGCGCCCTGGCCACCCGGGACCTGGACCTCAGGGACTGGCGGCGGATACTCCTCAAGGAAGGGATGGTGGGAAGCCTTCTGGGCCTCACCCTCGCCCTCTTGCTCCTGGGAAAAGTGTTCCTGGACGGGAACGCCTTTCTAGCCCCGGTGGTGGGCCTGGCCCTTTTCCTCCTGGTGCTCTTCGCCAATCTGGTGGGAGCCATGCTCCCCGTGGTGCTGAGGCGGCTTGGGGTGGACCCGGCTCTGGTCTCCAACCCTTTGGTGGCCACCCTTTCCGACATCTCAGGGCTTCTCATCTACCTTTCGGTGGCCCGCCTATTGCTTAACCTAGGATGATGCGGCTTTCCATGGTGGTGGAGTGGAGCAAGGGAAGCCCCTTCCGCTACGCCTGGAAGGAGGGGCGCCTAGCCCTGGTGGCCGTGGACCAGCCGGCCCCCGTGAACTACGGCCTTATCCCTGGCCTCATCAACCCCGCCGATGGGGAGGAGCTGGATGCCGTCTACTTGGGCCCGCCCCTTCCCCCGGGAACCCAGGTGGAGGGCGAGGTGGTGGGGATGGTGTGGCTGGCGGATGGGGATCACAAACTTCTCCTTGAGGCCGAAGGGCAAAAACCCGGCCCGGGGGAGGTCCAAGGGCTCCTCGCCTGGTTCCACCCAAGCCGCAACCCCCGCCTCCTAGGGCCAGGGGAGGCCAGGAACTGGGTGAGCGGGTTGCTTAGAGGATGAGCATGGCATCCCCTAGGGAGTAAAACCGGTACCCCTTGGCCACAGCCAGCCGGTAGGCCTCCATGGTCTTCTCGTAGCCCAAAAAGGCTGCCACCAACATAAGCAGGGTGGAACGGGGCAGGTGGAAGTTGGTGAAAAGGGCGTCAATGGCCCGAAAGGTGTAGGGCGGGCGGATGAAAAGCCGGGTCTCCCCCGCCCCCGGCACCACGCCCACCCCCTCCCGAAAAGCGCTTTCCAGGGCGCGGACCACGGTGGTGCCCACCGCCACCACCCGCCTTCCCTCCTCCTTGGCCCGGTTGATGGCGCGGGCGGTCTCCTGTGGCACCTCAAAGGGCTCGGGGTGCATCTCGTGCTTCTCCGGGTCCCCCTTCACCGGCCGGAAGGTACCGGGGCCCACGTGCAGGGTGAGAAAGCGAAGCTCCACCCCCATGGCCTCTAAGCGCGCCAAAAGCTCCGGGGTGAAGTGAAGCCCGGCGGTGGGAGCCGCCACCGAACCGGGACGCTTGGCATAGACGGTCTGGTAGCGCTCCAGGGGAACCCGGCCCTTGATGTAGGGGGGCAAGGGTACCTCCCCCACTTCCTCCAGGTGGGCCACCAGATCCCCCTGGAAGCGAAGGATCCGCACCCCACCCTCCTCCACCCCCACCACCTCCGCCTCGAGGTCCGGAACCAAGCGAAGGTCCCGGGGAGACACGAAACGGAGCCTGGTGCCGGGCTTGGCCTTGCGGCCAGGCCCCACCAGGGCTTCCCAAACCCCTGGGGCCCGCTCCCGCACCAAAAGCACCTCCACCTTCCCCCCCGTGGGCCTTTGGGCCAACAAGCGGGCGGGGATGACCTTGCTCTCGTTAAGGACCAAAATGTCCCCTGGACGAAGGTACTCGGGTAAGTCCTTGACCTGGCGGTGCTCGGCCCGAAAAGGCCCTTCCCGCCAGACCACCAGCATCCGCGCCCTATCCCTGGGCTCCACTCCCTCCTGGGCGATGAGTTCCGGGGGCAGGTGGTAGTCGTAGGCCTCGAGGCTCATCGCTCGGCATTCTTGGGCTCCATGAAGGCGTTGGGGATATCGGGAAGGTGCACGAAACGGTCCACGGCGTCGATGAGCTTCTGGGCGGTGGTCTCCCGGAAGGCGATCACCTCCACCCGGATGCCCCGTTCCATGAGGACCTCGAGGATCTCCACAAAGTCCCCATCCCCGCTTCCCAGGACCACCACATCCAGGTAAGGCATAAGCCTCACCATGTCCGCGGCAATGCCCATGTCCCAGTTCCCCTCGTAGATGGGTTTGCCCCCCTCGCCCAGTTCCTTCACCGTGAGGTACATGCGCCGCACCCGGTAGCCGATGGTGGAAAGCTTGTAGATGAAAGGCCAGGCAGAGGTATCCCCCTCCTTTTCCACCACGTAGGCGGTGGCCCGCACAAGGCGCCTACCCCCCACGGCAAAGCGCAGGAGGCTTTCAAAGTTCACGTTGCGCTCGTAGAAGTCCCGAGCGGAGTGGTAAAGGTTCTGGGTGTCCACGAAAACGCCCACCCGCTGGTCAGGATGCTGGCCAAGCTCCATCGGCCTCCATCTTAACCCGCATTTCTAAGTCCCGCGGCCACCCCCAGGAGGGAGAGGAGAAGGGCTTTCCTCAAGGCTTCGTCCTCCCGGCCCCCAGGAGCACGGTAGCGGCGGAGAAGCTCCACCTGCACGAAGTTGATGGGGTCCACGTAGGGGTTGCGCAAGGCGATCTGCCTTTCCAGGGTCCTTTGGTTGTGCAGAAGAGGGGCTTGGAAAATGGCCTCCAGAAGGACCACGGTCTTCCGGTACTCCTGGGCAAGGCCGTGGAAAAGGGGGTGCAGCCTTTCCGGCACCAGGCGCAGGTAAAGCTCCGCCACCCCCAGGTCCGCCTTGGCCAAGGCCATGGCCGCGCTCTCCAAGGTGGTGGCGAAGAAGGGCCACTCCCGGTACATGCGTCTGAGAAGGGCCAGCGGCAAGGCTTCCAAGGCCGTAAGCCCGTACCAGCCGGGCAGAAGCAGGCGCACCTGGGTCCAGGCCATCACCCAGGGAATGGCCCTGAGGTCGCGGATCTCCCGCACCCGGCCGTGACGGTACACGGGGCGGCTGGCGATGGGAAGTTCCCCGATCTCCCGAATGGGGGTAAAGGCCTCGAAAAAGGGAAAGAAACCCTCCTGGGCCAAGAGGGCGCGGTAGCGGCGCATGCTCTCCTCCCCCGCCTGCCACAGGGCCTCCCGCCACTCAGGCCTAGGCTCCACCCCCTCGCCCAGGGCCGCCTGGGCAAAGTGGAACAGAAGCTGCTCCAGGTGGCGCACGGCCAGTTCGGGGTGGCTGTACCGGTCCGCCAAGGCCTCCCCTTGCTCCGTGAGGCGGATGCGGTGCCCCACGCTCCTGGGAGGCAGGCTGGCGATGGCCCGGCCCGCAGGCCCCCCGCCCCGGGCGGTGGAGGTACCCCGGCCGTGGAAGAAGAAAACCGGCAGGCCGAGACCTTCCCCCACCTTAGCCAAGGCCTCCTGGGCCTCGTATAGGGCCAGGTTGGCAGCCAGGAAGCCGGCATCCTTGTTGGAGTCGGAGTAGCCGATCATCACCTCTACCCCACCCCGGCCCCGGGCATGGGCTAGGAAGACGGGGTTGGAGAGGAGACGGGCCAGCACCTGGGGGGCCCGCTGGAGGTCCTCGAGGGTCTCAAAAAGGGGGACCACGTCAAAGGGCAAGGCCGCGCCCGGCCGGTAAAGCCCCACCTCCCGGGCCAGGAGGAACACCGCCAGGATGTCCGCGGGATGGTGGGTCATGGATACCACATGGGCCCCCTTATCCCGCCAGGCCCGCATAGCCCCCAGGGCCACCCGCAAAGCCTCCCCCTCGGGCTCATGGCCCACGGGCAGAAGGGGACGGGCGCTTCTCAGCTCTTCGGTGAGGAGGGCCTCTTGCGCCTCTGGGGGCAAGGAGAGGAGATCCGGGTGGACCATCCCAACCCTCAGGAGTTCCGCCGCCGCCTCCAAAAGCTTCCCGGACTCCTCCCTGAGGTCCAAAGGAGCAAGCTCCAGGCCGAAGGCGAAAAGGCGGGCCTCGAGGGGACGGAGGAAGGAGGCGGCCACCTTTTCCAGACCCACAGAGGCCAGGCCCTCCTCCGCCACCCTCACAGCCCGCAAAAGCTCCTCCGTGCTGGCCTCCCCCTTCTCCAGACGGGCGTAGAGCCTGGCGAAGAACCGCCGGTAGGGCTCCCCGGGAAAGCGCTCCGTTCCCTCCCCTCCTTCCCGTACCCCCCTGGGCACGGGAACCTTGGTTTGGGAAAGGGAAAGGTCCCGCACCAGGTTTTCCAGCTCCGACAAAAACCGCTCCCGGGCCACCTGGCGGGCATACCGGGCGGCGAAGGCGGTCACCTCAGGGGTCACGAAGGGATTGCCATCCCGGTCTCCCCCGATCCAGCTCCTGAAGCGCACCGGGCTTTTCAGGCGGGGCCGCTTGCCGTAGAGTTTCTCCAGGGCCGCCTCGAGGCCCTCCACCACCCGGGGCACCGCCTGCCAAAGGGTGGTGGGCAGGTAGTAAAGCCCTCCCTTGATCTCGTCCTCCACCGTGGGCCGGGCCTTGCGCACCTCCTCGGTGGCATAAAGAAGGGCGACCCTGGCGGCCAGGCGGCCCAGATCCCCCGTTTCCAACTCCTCCTGCAACCTTTCCAGATGATGCCGCAGGGTGCGCCTGCGGGTCTCCGTGGGGTGAGCAGTAAAGGTGAGCCATAGCTCCAGGCGGTTCAGATGTGCCTCCGCTTCCTCCAGGGAAAGCCCCCTCTCCCTTAAGGCCTTGGCCAAGGCCAGGAAACCCTCAGGCCTCGGGTTCTCCTGGGTCTCCGCCTGCGCCCTAAGGCGGTTCACCCGCACCCGGTGCCTTTCCTCCGCTAGGTTCACCAGGTGGAAGTAGTGGGTGAAGGCCCGCACCAAGGCCTCGGCCTCCTCCAGGGAAAGCCCCTCCACCCGTTGCAAAAGGGTGGCCCGGGCTTCCTCATCCCCTTGCCGCCGGGATTTGGAAAGGAGGCGTACCTCCTCCACCAAAGCGAAAAACCGCTCCCCCGAGACCGCCCGGATAGCCTCCCCAAGAAGGCGCCCCAAAAGGTCCACCTCCGCCCGCAAAAGGTCAAAGGTATCCTCCCTGGCCGGCTTCAAGGCTCCTCCCACACGTAAGGGCCTATGGAAACCCCCTTGCCCCCCTCCATCACCAGCTCGGTGGCGTGGAAACGAGCCCTTCCCTGGGCAGCCCGGAAGGGTTGGGGCCTTCCGGTAAGGAAGCGGGCCAGGAAGGTCTCCACCTCTCCGCCGATGATGGAGGCGTAGGTGCCGGTCATGCCCACGTCGGTCTGGTACAGGGTGCCCCTCGGCAGGCGCATGGCATCCAAGGTGGGCACGTGGGTGTGGGTACCCAGCACCGCCGTAACCCGTCCATCCAGGTGGTGGGCCAGGGCCATCTTCTCGCTGGTGGCCTCGGCATGCACCTCCACCAGGATGTAATCCGCCCTCTCCTGGGCCAAAAGGGCATCCACGGTGCGGAAGGGATCGTCCAGGGGGTCCATGAAGATCCGGCCCATCACCTGTACAAAGAGGAGGCTCTCCCCACCCGCGCTAAGCCGCCACCACCCCCGCCCTGGGGTACCCGGAGGGTAGTTGAGGGCCCGCACCACCGGTTCCTTCTCCAAAAGGTCATAGACCTCCTTGTGGTCCCAAGCGTGGTTTCCCAGGGAAACCAGGTCCACCCCCGCCTCACGCAGGATGCGATAGGAACGGCGGTCCAGACCCTTGCCCTTGGCGGCGTTTTCCCCGTTGGCAATGACCAGGTCGTACCGGTCCCGGATGTCAGGCAGGTGGAGACTCACCGCCCTTAGGCCGGGTTCGGCCATCACGTCGCCGATGAAGAGAACCCGCATGGGGGCATTATACGCACCCCTGCGGGTCCTTTTGGGTTCAGCCTACCTTGATGTACGCATACCCCTTGGCCTGGAGTTCCCCTAAAGCCCCCACCCCGGAAGGTACCCACTTGAGGAACTCATCCGAACGAAGTTTGTCCTTAGGGATATTGTTCCGGCTAAAGGTGATCTCGCAGAGGTAGTATTCCACCCCCAGTAGGGCCAGCTGCTTCACCCGGCTGAACAGGGCCTCCCGGTCGTACTGAGCCGAGGCCCAAGGCGTTCCTTCCAGATCCTTCAGGAAAAACTGCACCCCAGCTCCATGGGCTACCACTACGATCTTGATCTTAAAGGGATCGTTATCGTACACAGACAGGTGGTTGCTGATGTTGGTCAGCATTTGTCCAAAGCGGTTGGGGTCCCCGAAGTCCAGGTGGTAAACCACCGCCACCGGGGTTTCCTTCTTGAAGTCCTTGTAGGCCACCCGCTCGTTGGCCCGGGCCCCCAGCAGGGAACCCGCTCCCAGAAAGGCCCCTATCCTCAGCAAAAACCTACGGTCCATTCTTCCTCCCCCCTCTTGGGGGGAAGCGTACACCCCCCACATCTCCTTCGTCAAGGGTATAGCCCACCAAGGGTAAGCCCAGCCGCTTGAAGGAGGCTGGGCTCGTATACCAGGTGGTTTCCGGACTTTCCTTAGTGCCGCTACCCTAGGCAGTCCGCTTCTGCAATAGGTAAACCACCCCGTAGCCGATGGCTGCCAGGATCAGCAAGGGGATAGCGAACCGCAAAAGCTCCCAGATTAGGCCGGAAAGGGCCAGAAGCACCCGGCCCAAGAAGGTGAAAACCCATCCCCCCACCCAGAGGGCCAAAAGTACCCCCACCACCACCAAGAGACCCAAAACCACCCACTCCAGGATGTTGCGCAGGCTCCGTTCCATGCCCTAAGCATACACTGGAAAGGTGGAGCGCTACCGGCTAGAGGAAGGCATCGTGGTGGGGAGGAGAGCCCTGCCCCAGGGAGACCTCCTCCTTCGGTTTCTCACCCCCAAGGGAAGCCTCGAGGCCGTGGCCCGTAAGGGGATGCGCCCTTCGGGGCGCTCGGGCAGGCTCTCCTTGTTCCACCACGTGCGCTTCCAACTCTACGCCAAGGGGGAAGGCCTTCCCACCCTCACCCAGGCAGAGCTCCTCGGAAGGCTCCACGGCCTGGAGGAGCCCCAGCGCTTCCTCATGGCCTCTTTTCTCGCGGAACTCTCCTACCGTCTGGCCTCCCCGGAGGCCGCCCCCAGGATCTACCCGGTCTTCATCTCCGGCCTAAGGGGCATCGCCAAGCATCCCAGGCCCCTCCTGCCCCTGGTATGGGCGGGATGGCGGGTGCTGAAGGCGGGGGGCCTGGGCCCAAACCTGCGGGGGTCTGGCCTGTACCTGAAGGCGGGGCGCCTCGAGGATCAGGGCCTCTACCTGGGGGAAAGGGGCGTGGAGGCCTTGCGGGCTATCCTGCACCTCCCAGGCAGCGAAGCCCTTCCCTACCTGGAAGAAGCCCCATTGGAAAGGTTATTCCTCGCCCTGAAACACCATGCGGAGGAGGCCCTAGGCCCCCTTAAGGCCACTTTAGTGGCCACAGGCCTATAGGGGTTTGATCTCCAGGATGGTGTAGACCTGGGCTCCCTTCTTGCCCCTAATCTCCACCACGTCCCCCACCTTTTTGCCCAGAAGCGCCTGGCCCAGGGGTGACTCGTCGGAGATCTTGCCGCTAAAGATATCCGCCTCGTGGCTGCCCACAATGGCCAAAGAGAGCCGTTCTCCAGACTCGGTTTCCAGCTCCACCTGGCAGCCCAAGGCCACCTGGTCGTAGGAGCCGTTCCCCTCCACCACCACCGCCCGGGACAAGAGGTCCTCCAACTGGGCGATGCGGGCCTCGTTCTGCCACATGGCCCGGCGCGCCTCGTCATAACCGGCGTTCTCCCTTAGATCCCCTTCCTCCAAGGCCTGTTCAAAGCCAGCGGAAATCTCCTGCCGCTTGGTGGTCTTCAGGTGATAGAGCTCCTCCTGAAGGCGCCTAAAGCCTTCTGGGGTGAGGTAAACCGGCTTCTTCATCCCTTCCCTCCAGGTAAAAAGGGCACCAGCCCATGGCCATGGGCTGGAGGTACCGCTATTCAGTATAGCAGGCGGGAAGGAAGCGCTCCACCAGGGGAAGGAGCTCCTTGGGGGCTTCTCCCACGGGCAGAAGCCCCACCCCGCTTCCCGCCAGGAGCAACACCCCCTTCACAGCCTCCCGCTCCCCTCCCCGGCGGCGCAAGGCAAGCCGGGGAGGCAAAGGTGGGGGCTCCGCCAAGGGAAGCTCCCACGGGTAAAACCGGGCCCGCTCCACCCTGAGGCCCAGCTCCCTGGCCGCCTCCGCCACCTTTTCCCGGGTAATGCCCTCGAGGCCCCCCTCCAGGAGGAACAGCACCCCCTCCCGGTAAAGAAGGGGGCTGGTACGGCTCCCATCCACCACGTACCCCTCGCCATCCTGCAGAAGCCCCTCAAAGGCCCCCTGCCCTTCCGCCTCCTTCTGGGCCAGGCGGTAGGGCAGGTAGTTCCCGGTCTTGAAGCGGTAAAGATCCGGATGCACCCGGTAAGGGGTAAGGAGAACCCGGACCCCCCCCTCGTACGCGGCCAGGGGGGGCGGGGAGTAGGGACGGGCCTCGGAAAGCCACACCCCTTCCCCCACGGTGAAGCGGAGACGAAAACAAGGCAGGTGGGCGAACTCCTTGGCCAGGGCCCTTAGGTCCTCCAAGAACACCCCATCCCCCGGGTAAGGAAGCCCTAGGGCCAAGGCGTGCCGGCGCAGGCGAAAGAGATGCGCCTCCAGCCAAAGGGCATGGCCCCTTTCCACCCGCAAGGTGGTGAAGACGCTCACCCCATGGTACAAAAAACCCTCGGGCAAGGGCTCGCGAAAGGGCTCCCCCTTAAGGAGCACCCGCCTCATGCCTCCTCCAAAAACCGCACCAGGAGCTCCATCCCCCACGGGGAAAGGATACTCTCGGGATGGAACTGCACGCCATAGGCCCGCCTCCCATCCCAAATGGCCATGGGCACCCCATCCCCCGTCCAGGCCAGGAGGCGCACCCCCCTCGGAAGGTTTCTCAGGGCCAGGGAGTGGTAGCGGGCAAAGGGGAGGGGGTTGGGCAGGCCAGCAAAGAGCCCTTCCCCGCTATGGAAGATGGGGTGGGCCTCCCCGTGGACCGGCCTTTCCTGGTAAAGCTCGGCCCCCAGGGCCACCCCCAGGGCCTGGTGGCCCAGGCAGACGCCGAGGAAGGGAATGCCCTCCTCCAGGGCCTTTCGGGTCCACTCCAACACCCTTCCCGCCGTAAAGGGATCTTTGGGCCCCGGCCCCACCACCAGGTGGCTGAAACCCTGGAGGCGCGGAGCCTCCTCCTGGTCCACCACCGCCACCTCCGCTCCCAGGGCCCGCAGGTAGTCCACCAGGTTGTAGCTGAAGGAATCGCGGTTTTCCAAGAAAAGCACCCGGGCCCCTACCCTCCTCGGAGGGGGTGGCGGGACCCAGGAGGCCGTGGGCTTGGGAGGCAGGGGTCTGACCCCGGGCCGGCCCCGGTCCAGGGCCAGAAGGAGGCTTTCCGCTTTGTGGAGGGTTTCCCGGTATTCCGCCTCTGCCTCCGAGGCGATGACAATCCCCGCTCCCGTAGAGAAGTACACCTCCTCCCCCACCCTCTGGAAGGAGCGGATGAGGATGTTGAAGTCCGCCCCCCGGCCCGACACGTACCCCAGGCTTCCCGTATAGGCCCCCCTCGGCACAGGCTCCAGCTCCCCAATGGCCTCCATCACCGTTCCCTTAGGGGCCCCGGTGATGGTGCCTCCTGGGAAGAGGCTGGCAAAGACCTGACCCAAGGAGGCCCGGGTGTAGCCCTCCACCTGGGAAACCAGGTGCATCACGTGGGCGTAGCGCTCCACCGTAAAGAGCTCTTGTACCCTCACCGTACCCGGCAGGGCCACCCGGGCCAGGTCGTTGCGCAAAAGGTCCACCAGCATGGCGTGCTCGGCCCGTTCCTTGGGGGAGGCAAGGAGGTCCTTTTCCAAAGCCAAATCTTCCGCCTCCGTCCGCCCCCTAGGCCGGGTTCCCGCAATGGGCCGGGCCAGGACCCGGGTGCCCACCTTTTTAAAGAGCCTCTCCGGGCTTCCCGAGACCACCGCCCAACCTTCCCCCTCCAAGAGCCCCATAAAGGGGGATGGGTTTAGGGAGCGGAGACGGGCGTAGAGGAGGAGGGGGTCCACATCCCCCAGGAGGCGGAACCGGTGGGAGAGGTTCACCTGGTAGACCACCCCGGCCCGGATCCTCTCCTGGACCGAGGCCACCCCCTCCAGGAAAGCCCCCTTGGGGAAGTCGGACACCAGGGGGTGGTGGGGTAAGGGAGAGGGGTTGTAGGGAAGGGGCCTGAGGGGGAAGGAAGGGGCTTCCACCAACCGCCCCTCGAGGAGGGCAAAGCCCTCGGGGTAATAGTGGAAAGCGGCCTCGGGAAGACCCGGAAGGGGCCCATGGGTGGCCAGGCCCAGATGCCGGGCAAACTCGTAGGCGAAAAACCCAATCCAGGCGGGAAAATGCCCCCTTCCCAGCCCCTTCTCCAGGTGGGCGAAGATGTCCAGGGCCTCCCCCACCCGCTTCCCGTCCAGGTAAAGCCGGCCCTCCCACACCTCGAGGCGGTGCTTAGGCCGCACTCCCAGGAGGGAAAGCCGGGAGAAAGGGGTCCTAACTCCCAAGGATTCCAGGAGAAAGGGCTTTAGCCCCAAGGCACGGGCAGCGTGGTAAAGGCCCAGCACGGAGCCAAGTATATCGGGAAGAATCAGGATTTCACGAGGAGGACAGGTATTCCGTAAGCAGCAAGAACGTACAGAGAACTCCCCTCTCCCCCAAAGCCTTTCCGTTGACTCCGCCTGGCTTATTTGGTATATATCTATTCAGGGGCCAACGATGGACGGGCACCGTTTTCTTCCAAGAACCGCGATACCTCCCCTAAACGTTGAAGCCACCCCTCTCCTAGACATTGTCTGGTTAGACAACCGCTTTCTGACCTTGGGATGGCACGGCCTGTGTCTGGAAAGCCCAGACGGTCTGAATTGGTATCCCAGGCCTGTGCCCTCTCCCATCACCCTGACCTCTTGCACCCAAGGAAGGGGAATTCAAGTAGCCGTTGGCGCCAAGGGCACCGTTCTCTTAGCCAAGGATGGCGAGGGCTTTCAACAGGTTCACCAAGGAAAGGACCAACGTGGGCTTTGGGGAGTTGCCTATGGCAAAGGGCGCTTTTTGGCCGTAGGAATGGCTGGCCTGGCCCTGACCTCCCAAGATGGTGCGTCATGGCATCCCTTGGACCTGGGGATAGAAGCCAACCTTTGGGGAGTCGCTTTTGCCCAGGACCGTTTCGTAGTCGTAGGAGATCATACCTTCTTGGTCTCCCAGGACGGGATTCACTTTGAGTCAGGGTCCCTCCCTGGCATCCTCAACGCGGTAGCCTTTGCCGATGGGTTATGGGTAGCTGTAGGCTGGGGAGGTCTCATCCTTACCTCCCGGGACGGGAGAGAGTGGAACCGACAGTCCTCAGGTGTCTGGAAGGGGCTCTTTGGGGTTACCTGGGGAAAGGGGCGATGGGTGGTGGTGGGCGAACACGGCACCGTACTCACCTCACCGGATGGGATCCGCTGGCAACCCGGGCATCTCGACGGCATGCCCTTCCTCACCGGGGTAGCTTGGAATGGAACCCAGTTCATCGCTTCGGGGTGGGGCCTTGCCCTATATGCCTCCTCCGATGGCATCCTTTGGCAACCCGTGTATCAAGGTACGGGGCAACAACTTTTGGACGTGGGATACGGCGATAAAAGCTTCGTAGCGGTGGGATACGAGGGGTGGAAGGGAATAATCCTAGCCTCTCTCAACGGGTCGAGATGGCGCCTCCTAGCCCGCGTGCCAGGATGGCTCACGGGTGTGACCTGGGGCCGGGATCGTTTCGTGGCGGTGGGGGAAAAGGGCCTAATTCTGGTTTCCCGGGATGGTTACCATTGGGAAGTGGCTCCCACCCCCTTCTCCCAATGGCTTTACGGGGTTGCATTTGGCAAAGACCGTTTTGTGGCAGTGGGAGAAGCCCTCCTCCTTTCCCGAGATGGTCTTGAGTGGCAACCCTTGCCGGTACCTGGAGGAAAAACCCTTCTAGGTGTGGCCTACGGCAACGGAACCTTTGTGGCAGCGGGAGAAAAGGGCACCCTCCTGGCGTCCCATGATGGGCGAACTTGGGAGGAAATACTTGGAGATGGCTCTTTCTGGTTCAAAGGCGTGGTGTATGCCCGGGACCGCTTCGTGGTAACCGGCTACGGACAGGTTCTGGTTTCCAAAAGGGGTTGGGACTGGGAGGAGGCCAACACCAGGCACCTACCCAAGTACCTTCCTAGCATTACCTTCGGCCAGGAACGCTTTGCCTTGGTGGGACACGCCCGACCCGGCGAGGGCCTAGTCGCCTTCTCCCCAGACGGCTTCACCTGGGAAGAGTACCTTTGGCTCGGGATGGAGCCCGAAGCCATTACCTTTGGCAATGGGTTGTTTGTGATCGCGGGGAATTGCGGAACCCTTCTCACCTTCAGTCCACGTTGAAATACCGCGCCTCGGGGTGATGGACCACGAGGGCGCTGGTGCTGTGCTCGGGGTCCAGCTGGAAGTTCTCCGTGAGGCGTACCCCAACCCTGCCGAAGCCCATGAGCCGGTCCAGCTTGGCCTGGTCCGCCAAATCCGGGCAAGCGGGGTAGCCAAAGGAGTAGCGGGCTCCTTGGTACCCCTGCTGGAAGAGCCTGCGGATCTCGGTGGCGTCCTTCCCGGCAATACCCCACATCTGGCGCATCCTCTTGTGCCAGTACTCCGCCAAAGCCTCGGTCATCTCCACGCTGAAGCCGTGCACGAAGAGGTAATCCTGGTAAGCCCCGGCCTGGAAAAGCGCCTTCGCCTTCCGGGCAGGCTCCTCCCCCATGGTTACGAGCTGCACCCCCAGAACATCCCTGGCCCCTGCCCCATAGGCGGGGAGCCACTCCGCCTCATCCGCCAAAGGGGGGGCGAAGCGGGGGCGGAAGTAGTCCACCAGGCTAAGGCCCCCGCCCTTCTGCCGGGGAAAGGCGAAGCGCTCCAGCACCTGGCCGGTTTCCGGGGAGAACACCAGAACCTCCTCCCCTTCCCGGGCCACAGGGAAGAAACCGTAGAGAACCTTGGGCCTAAGCCACCCCTCCTCCTTGGCTTCCCGAAGAAGCCTTCGGAAAACGGGCTCCGCCTCCCGTTCCACCAGGGCCTGCCACTCCTCCCGGGTGAGGCCCTTACGGCTATACCCCCACTGGCCGCGGAAAAGGGCCAGCTTGTTCACATAGTGGGCGATGGTGGCCAGGTCCAGGTTCTCCTCCACCCGCACCCCAAAGAAGGGGGGGCGGGGAACGAAAGGGGCCTCCCCCACAGGCTTGGCCCTGGGTACCGCCCTGGGAGCCTCCACCTTGGGCTTTGGAGCTTGCTGCTTCACCAAGGTGGCCTCCCCGCCGGTGAGGGCCTCCATGAGCCTAAGGCCTTCAAAGGCGTCCTCCGCGTAGTAGACGTTGGGATAGATGGCCTTTAGCTCCTCCACGTAGGAGCGGGTGAGGGCCGCCCCCCCCAGGATCACCGGCAGGGTATACCCCCTATCCCGCATGTACTCCAGGTTCTCCTTCATGACCACGGTGCTTTTGACCAGGAGTCCGGACATCCCCACCGCATGGGGCTTGTGCTCCTCCAGCGCCTTCAGGATCTCCTCAATGGGGACCTTGATGCCCAGGTTGATCACCTGGTAGCCGTTGTTGGTGAGGATGATATCCACCAGGTTCTTGCCGATGTCGTGAACATCCCCCTTCACCGTGGCCAGCACCATCTTGCCCCGGCCCTCGCCCCGGCGTTCCATGTGGGGCTCGAGGTGGGCCACCGCCCGCTTCATCACCTCCGCGGCCTGGAGCACGAAGGGGAGCTGCATCTTCCCCGCCCCAAAGAGCTCCCCCACCTCCTTCATGCCCGAAAGGAGGGGGCCATTGATGAGGTCCAGGGGTTTATGCCCCTGCCGCAAGGCCTCGTCCAGGTCCGCCTCGAGGCCCCCCTTCCTTCCCTCCACCACCCGGCGCTTCAACCTCTCCAGCAGGGGAAGGGCCTGGAAGGCATCCTCCTTGAGGGCAGGGTCCTCCCGGTGGGTCTCGAAGTAGCCCATGAAGGCCAGGAGGGGGTCAAACCCCTCCCGCCTCCGGTCATGGATCAGGTCCAGGGCCAGGGCATAGGCCTCCTCGGGAATCTGGCTGATGGGGAGGATCTTTCCCGCATCCACGATGGCGGCGGTGAGGCCCCTTTTTCGGGCTTCGTCCAGGAATACCGAGTTAAGGACCCGCCTGGCCCTGGGCTTAAGGCCGAAGGAGACGTTGGATACCCCCAGGATGAATCCCACCCCAGGAAGCCTCTCCCGTAACTCCTCCATGGCCAAAAGGGTTTCCTTGGCCAAAGGCCGGCTTTCCTCGTCCCCTTGGGTGATGGGGAAGGTGAGGAGGTCAAAGAGGAGGTCCTCCGGGCGGAAGCCGTGGTGCTCGGTAAGGCGCTCGTACATGCGCAAGGCCACCCGCACCTTCTCCTCTCGGGTTTTGGCCATACCCTTCTCGTCTATGGTGAGGACCACCAAGGCCGCACCATGGGCCTTGGCCAGGGAGGCCACCCGGTCAAACTTCTCTAGGCCATCCTCGAGGTTGGCGGAGTTCAAGAGGACCCGGCCCGGAAGGTGCTTGAGGGCCAACTCCATGGCCTCGGGAGAGGTGGAGTCCACCATGAAGGGCACGGTGACCGCGGGGGCCAAATGGGGGAGGAGCCAGGCCAGGTCCCCTAGCTCATCCCTTCCCGTCCAGGCCACCGAGAGGTCCAGGGCGTGGGCTCCCTCCTCCACCTGCTCCCGGGCGAGGGCCAGGATACCCTCGAGGTCCCGGGCAAAAAGCATCTCCCTAAACCGCTTGCTCCCCGTGGCGTTTAAACGCTCCCCCACCAGGAAAACGCTGGCCTCCTGGCGCAGGGGAACCGCCTGGTAAAGGGAGGCCACCTGGGGGGGGAAGGTCTCCTTGCGCTTGGGGGCAGGCTTCCCCTTCACCACCTCCGCCACCTTGCGGATATGCTCGGGCCCCGTGCCGCAACACCCCCCCACCGCGTTCACCCCGTACTCGGTGACGAACTTGAGGTGCCACTGGGCCAGCTCCTCCGGGGTGAGGTCGTAGACCACCTTTCCCCCCTCGTTCCGGGGCAAGCCGGCGTTGGGCAGACAGCTCACGAAGCGGGTGGCGTTCTCCGCAAAATAGCGGATCTTGGAGTCCATGAGGTCAGGGCCCGTGGCGCAGTTCATGCCCACCACATCGATGGGCAGGCTCTCCAAGGCCGCCAGGGCCGCCTGCTCGTCCGTGCCCACCAGCATGGTGCCCGTGGCTTCCATGGTCACCTGTACCTGCAAGGGCACCTCCCTGCCCACCTCGGCCATGGCCTCCCGGGCCGCCAGGACCGCACAGCGCACCTGCAAGATGTCCTGGGCGGTTTCCAGAAGGATCAAGTCCACCCCACCCCTAAGCAACCCCCGCACGGCCTCCTTGTAGGCGGCAAAGAGTTCATCCCAGGAGATCTGCCCCAGGGAGATGAGCTTGGTGCCCGGCCCCAAGGCCCCCGCCACGAAGGCCCCGTAGGGATCGGCCACCTCCTTGGCTATCCTGGCCCCCAGGTAGGCCAGCTCCTCCGCCTTCTCGGCCAGACCGTACTCGGCCAGCACATGGCGCAGGGCACCGAAGGTGTTGGTCTCGATCACCTCCGCCCCGGCCTCGAGGTAAGCCCGGTGGATCTCCCGGATGACCTCGGGACGGGTTAGGTTCAGCACCTCCGGGCAACCAAAGTACGCTTCCCCGCCGTAGTCCTCCGGGGTGAGGTCCCTTTTTTGCAGCTCAGTGCCCATGGCCCCGTCAAAGACCAGGGGTCTCTGCAAGAGGGCCTTGAGGTAAGGGAACTTCTCTGCCCGGGCCTCCTTGTTGTAACCCAGCCGCACCAAGGGGGCATCCCCAAACCCCGCCCCTCCCAGGTGGTGGCGGCAACCAGGGCTGCAGGTGTGGACCTCCACCATATCCCGCTAGTGTAGCGAAAAAGGGCGGGCTATGCTAGGCCCATGGACCCCTTCGGCATCCTCTACACGGACCTTTACCAGCTCACCATGGGCCAGGTTTACTTTAGGCTCGGCCTTCACGAAAAAGAGGCTCTCTTTGAAGCCTTCTACCGCAAGAACCCCGACTACGGGGCTCACCAGGCGGGGTACACCGTCTTCGCCGGGCTAGATCCCCTTCTCACCTGGATGGAGGAAGCCCGCTTTGGCGAGGAGGAGCTCACCGCCCTCAGCGCCTTGAAGGGCCGGAGCGGAAAACCCCTTTTCGCGGAGGACTACCTGCGCTACCTAAGGGGAATAGGGGGTTTCCAGGGCCTCATCCTTAGGGCCCTTCCCGAGGGCCGGGTTGCCCACCCCCAGGTGCCCCTCATCAGCGTGGAAGGCCCCCTCCTGCAAGCCCAGCTCCTGGAGACCGCCCTCTTAAACCGCATCAACTACGAGACCCTCATCGCCACCAAGGCGAGCCGGGTAAGGGAAGCGGCGGGCGAAGCAGCAGTGCTGGAGTTCGGCCTCCGCCGCGCCCCCGCCAAGGGAGGGGAGGCCGCCACCCGGGCAAGCCTCATCGGGGGGGCCAACCGCAGTAGCGCCGTGAGCCTTTCCCACCTCCTCGGGCTTCCCTCCTCAGGCACCCACGCCCACAGCATGGTCCAGGCCTTTTTGGCCCTGGGCCACTCCGAGGAGGAGGCCTTCCAGGCCTTTGCCGAGGTCTTCCCCGACGACACCATCCTCCTTTTGGACACCGTGGACACCTTGGGCTCGGGTCTTCCCAACGCCATCCGGGTCTTCGAGCGGTTGCGCCGCAAGGGGCACAAACCCGTGGGGGTGCGCATAGACTCCGGGGACCTGGCCTACCTGGCCATACAGGTGGCCAAGGAGCTGGATAAGGCAGGCTTCCCCGACACCCTCATCGTCCTTTCCGGGGACCTGGACGAGCTGGTCATCTGGCAGATCAAAAGCCAGATCCAGGAGGAGGCCCCCCGTTACGGGGTGGATCCGGACCGCCTCCTTAAGCGCCTGGTCTACGGGGTGGGGACCCGGATGGTGGTTTCCTGGGGCTATCCGGCCCTGGGAGGGGTCTACAAGCTGGTGGCCATTCGGGAAAACGGCACCTGGGCCCCAGCCATAAAGATCTCGGATTCCCTGGAAAAGGTGCTGAACCCAGGGCACAAAAAGGTCTACCGGGTATATGACCGCCGGGGCCTGGCCACCGCCGACCTTTTGACCACCCACGATGAGGAGGTACGGGAGGGTGAGGCCCTCTGCCTGCGCCACCCCACGGACCCCACCAAGCGCCGCACCCTCCGTCCTGGGGAGTTCACCCTCGAGCCCCTATTGGAGGAAGCCTACCGGGGAAAGCGCCTCTTCCCGCCCCTACCCCTGGAGGTGCTGCAGGAGAGGCGGCGAAGGGATGTGGAGCGCCTGGACCCCGGGGTGCGGCGCCTGGTGAACCCCCATATCTACCACGTGTCCCTCAGCGAACGGCTCTTCGCCTTGAAGGAGGAGCTGGTGGCCCGACTGGCCCAGGGATAACCGCCTAGGAAGCCTGGCGGAGTTTGGCCTCCTCGAGGGCCTTCAGGGGCTGGTCCAGGTGGGGAAGGTCGATCACCAGCTCCCGAATTCCGCTTCCCGGGGCTTCAAACATGAGGTCCACCATGGTCTTCTCCAGGATGGCCCTAAGGCCCCGGGCTCCCGTGCCCCGTTTGAGGGCCCGGCGGGCGATCTCCTTTAGGGCCGCCTGGGTAAAGCGCAGCTCGATCCCCTCCATGCGCATGAGTTCCTGGTACTGCCTCACCAAAGCGTTTTTCGGCTCGGTGAGGATACGCACCAGGTCGTCTTCCGTAAGGGGATGAAGCTGGACGATGAGGGGAGCCCTCCCCACGAACTCGGGGATCATGCCGAACTTCACCAGGTCCTCGGGAAGGATCTCCCAAGGCTCCTCCTTGGCCTTGGTGCGGGTGAAGCCGATGGTGGTGCGCTCGGTGCGGGCTTTGACGATGTTCTCCAACCCCTCAAAGGCCCCGCCCAGGATGAAGAGGATGTTCTTGGTGTTCACGGGAATGAACTCCTGGTGCGGGTGTTTGCGGCCTCCCTGAGGAGGCACGTTGGCGATGGTCCCCTCGATGATCTTCAAAAGGGCCTGCTGCACCCCTTCCCCGGAAACATCCCGGGTCAAGGAGGGGTTTTCCGACTTGCGGGCGATCTTGTCTATCTCGTCGATGTAGACGATGCCCATCTCCGCCCGCTCCACATCAAAGTCGGCGTTCTGCAGAAGGCGGAGGATGACGTTCTCCACGTCCTCCCCCACATACCCCGCCTCGGTCAGGGTGGTGGCGTCGGCGATGGCGAAGGGAACGTCCAAAAAGCGGGCCAGGGTTTCGGCCAGGAGGGTCTTGCCCGTACCCGTGGGCCCGATGAGGAGGATGTTGGCCTTGCCGATCTCCGCCTCGGGGTGAAGGAGGCGCTTGTAGTGGTTGTACACGGCCACGCTTAAAGCCCTCTTGGCCGCCTCCTGCCCCACCACGTACTGGTCCAGGTGGGCCTTGATCTCCTGGGGCTTGGGGAGGCGCGCTGGCCCCTTGGGCCCCCGCTTTTCCTGGCGCAAAAGCTCCTGGGCCCGCTCCACGCAGTCCTCGCAGATGTAGACCTCGGCGATGGGGCTTTCCAAAAGGCGCCCCGTTTCCGGAGGGCGCAGGCCGCAAAAGCTGCAGTAGGGTCTAGGCTTCCTCACGGGTCACCACCTGGTCGATCAAGCCGTACTCCAAGGCCTCCTGGGCGGAGAGGTAGTAGTCCCGGTCGGTATCCTTCTCCACCTTCTCCAGGGGCTGGCCGGTGTGCCGGGCCAGGATCTCGTTCAGAAGCTTTTTGGCCTTCAGGATCTCCTGGGCCTGGATGGCGATGTCGCTGGCCGTGCCCCGCACCCCGCCCCAGGGCTGGTGGATCATCACCTTGGAATGGGGTAGGGCGTAGCGCCGGCCCTTCTCCCCGGCGGCCAGGATCACCGCGGCCATGCTGGCCGCCATGCCGATCACGATGGTGGAAACCGGGGCCCGGACGAACTGCATGGTGTCGTAGATGGCCAGCCCGGCATCCACCTCGCCCCCGGGGGAGTTGATGTAGAGGCGGATCTCCTGATTGGGATTCTGGGCATCCAGGAAAAGTAGCTGGGCCACGATGATGTTGGCCACCTGGGAGTCTATGGGGGTGCCCAGGAAGATGATGCGATCCTTGAGAAGCCGGGAGTAGATGTCGTAGACCCGCTCGCCGCGGGCGGTCTGCTCTATGACGTAGGGTATGACCATACCAGTCCCCATTGTAGCGGCAAGCCCAGGGGGAAAAGCCCCCTGGGCCACCATGGCACCCTTACAGGAGCTTGGCCAAGGCCTCCTTGACCGCCTTGTCCTGGATGTAGGCTGCCCTCAGGCGGGCAAGGCCCCTCTCCCCAAACTCCCGCCTGAGCTCCTGCACGGAGACGCCGTAGGAGCGGGCCACCGCCTGCAGGTAGGCCTGCCACTCCTCCTCGCTCACCTCGGGCTTGAGCTCCTCCGCCAGGCGCTCCTTGGCCAGGGAACGCTTAACCCGCTTGGAGGCCTCCTGCCTTAGCTCCTCCCGGAACTTCTCAAACTCCCCCTTCTCCTCCAGGGCCTTGAGGTAGGCCTCGAGGGGAATCCCCTGCCGGGCCAGGTCCTCCGCCAGGTGCTCCAGGAGGTGGCGCTCCTCCGCCTCCAGCATGGAGGGGGGGATCTCCGCCTCTAGCCCCTCGGCCAACCTCTCCAAGAAGGCCTGCTCCCGGGCCTCCTGGTAGCGGGCCTCCGCTTGGCGCTTTAGGCTCGCGCGCACCTTTTCCCTCAGTTCCTCCAGGCTCTCCGCCTCGAGGGTCTTGGCGAACTCCTCATCCAGCTCGGGAAGCTCGAGGGTCTTCACCTCCAGGATCTCCGTGCGCACCTCCCGCACCTTCTCCCCCTTCTCGTTCAAGACGGGAACCATGACCACCTCCCCCGCCCGCCTGCCCAAAAGGGCCTCCCGCACGTGAGGGAGGGCCTTGGAAAGGTCAATGGGAAACTCCGCCCCCTCCTCGGTGCGCACGAAAACGTGGTCCTTCTCCTGGGCCTCCCGGTCCACAGGCACCAGCTCGGCATAGCGATGGCGGAGCTCCTCCAAGGCCTTGTCCACCATCTCTTCCGTGACCTCCTCCTGCCCTACCTGGAGGTCGAAGCTCCGCCAGTCGGGAAGCTTCACCTCCGGGTAGTTCTCCACCTCGGCCACGTAGCGAAAACCCTCCTCCTCCCTTAGCTCCTCCTCCACCACCCTCGCCGCCACGGGCAGGAGGCCCAGCTCCTGCACCGCCTGGGGATAGGTTTCCTCCACCAAGCGCTCCTTGAGGTCAGCTAGAAGCTCCTCCCGACCGATGCGGGCCTCCACCACCTTCAAGGGAGCCTTCCCCGGGCGGAACCCCGGGATCTTTACCCGCTTGGCCACGTCCCTAAGGAGGGCCTGGTACTTCTCCTCCACCTTCTCCCTAGGCACCTCCACCCGGACCTTCACCAGATAGCCCGAACGCTCCAGGATCTCCGCCACACCTCACCTCGCTAATAAAGGGGCCTCGCCCAGGTGGTGCGAGGAGCGGGACTTGAACCCGCACGGGTTACCCCACCGGATCCTAAGTCCGGCGCGTCTACCGGTTCCGCCATCCTCGCGCGGGAGGGCGAGGCCCCCCTTTAAAATACCACCCCTTGCGGGGTGGCGGGATTGGGGTGAGCGATGGGACTTGAACCCACGACCCCCGGATCCACAGTCCGGTGCTCTAACCAGCTGAGCTACGCTCACCACGCTCAGCATCCGCCATTCTAAGGGCCTAACTGCCCCCCGTCAAGGCCTGTAGCCCGCCCTCCAGGCTCATGGCCTCGTACCCTTCCGCCTCCAGATACAGGGCCGCCACCTGGCTGATCAGCCCCTTTTCGCACACCAAAAGCAAGGGCACCTTGGGCAGGCGGTGCTCGCCCGCCTGGATTTTCTCCAAAGGCACCCACTCCGCGGGAAAGGGCAAGGGGGTATGGCGCCTGTCCGCGGGACGGACGTCCACCACCTTAACCCCCTGGTCTAGAAGGGCCGGGAGCTCCTCGGGTCTGACCCTGCGCATACCCTTGATTGTACCAGGCCGAAGGGGGGGCCCTGCGCAAAGTTATGCAACTAAACCCGGGAACCTTGCATAAGAGGTGGCCTTCTCCTTGGACAACCCGGGCCAAGTATGTTATCCTCGCCCATTGGGTACGCGATGCCGCCGAGAAGAGACCTCAAGAAAATCCTCATCATCGGTTCCGGGCCCATCACCATCGGCCAGGCTGCGGAGTTCGACTACTCGGGCACCCAGGCGGTAAAGGCCCTCAGGGGGGCGGGGTACGAGGCCATCCTGGTGAACTCCAACCCCGCCACCATCATGACCGACCCCGAGCTGGCCGAACGCACCTACCTGGAACCCCTCACCCTGGAGTCCCTGGAAAAGGTGCTGGCCAAGGAGCGCCCGGACGCCCTTCTGCCCACCTTGGGGGGGCAGACGGCCTTGAACCTCTCCATGGCCCTCCACGAGGAAGGGGTGCTTGCCCGCTATGGGGTGGAGCTCATCGGGGCCAAGGCCGCGGCCATAAAAAAGGGGGAGGACCGGGAGGAATTCCAAAGGGCCATGCGCAGGATCGGCCTTGAGGTGCCTCGAGGGCAGATGGTGTCCAGCGTGGAGGAGGGCCTCCACTTCGCCCGCCAGGTGGGCTATCCCGTGGTGGTCCGTCCCTCCTTTACCCTGGGGGGCACCGGGGGCGGCATCGCCCGAGACGAGGCCGAACTAAGGGAGGTCCTGGGGCGAGGCCTCCTTCTTTCCCCGGTGCACACCGCCTTGGTGGAGGAATCGGTTTTGGGGTGGAAGGAGTTTGAGCTGGAGGTGATGCGGGACCACGCGGACACGGTGGTCATCATCACCAGCATCGAAAACGTGGATCCCATGGGAGTCCACACCGGGGACTCCATCACCGTGGCTCCCGCCCAAACCCTTTCCGACACGGAGTACCAAAGGATGCGGGATGCCGCCAAGGCGGTGATCCGGGAGATCGGGGTGGACACCGGGGGCTCCAACATCCAGTTCGCCGTGGACCCCAAGACGGGCCGCCAGGTGGTCATCGAGATGAACCCCCGGGTCTCCCGTTCCAGCGCCCTCGCCTCCAAGGCCACGGGCTTCCCCATCGCCAAGATCGCGGCCCTTTTGGCGGTGGGCTACCGCTTGGACGAGCTTCCCAACGACATCACCCGCAAAACCCCAGCCTCCTTTGAGCCCACCATCGACTACGTGGTGGTGAAACTCCCCCGCTTCGCCTTTGAGAAGTTCAAAGACCTCCCCAACACCCTGGGGGAGCTGAGGGACGAACTCGGCACCCAGATGAAGTCCGTGGGGGAGGTGATGGCCATCGGCCGCACCTTCAAGGAGGCCTTGATGAAGGCCCTTAGGGGCCTGGAGCGGGACGTGAGGGCCCTGGCCCAGGTGCGCACGGAAGACCTAGAGAAGAAGCTCTACCCCAACCCCGACCGCATCTATGCGGTCATGGAGCTCCTGCGGCGGGGGATGCCCATAGAGGACCTTTACGGAGCCACCCGCATTGACCCATGGTTTCTGTACCAAATACAGGAAATTGTCCAGGCCGAGGCGTGGCTCCAATCCCACCCCCCCAAGGACCGGGAGGACTGGCGCTTCTACAAGGGTTTGGGCCTCACCGATGCCCGCATGGGCGAGCTCCTGGGCAAGGGGGAAAAGGAGGTCCGCCTGGAGCGGAAGGCCCTGGGGGTGGTGCCCGTGTACAAGACCGTGGACACCTGCGCCGCGGAGTTTGAGGCCTATACCCCCTACCACTACTCCACCTACGAGGTGGAGGACGAGGTCTGGCCCTCCAGTAAACCCAAGGTGGTGATCCTGGGCTCAGGGCCCATAAGGATCGGCCAGGGAGTGGAGTTCGACTACGCCACGGTGCATGCGGTCTGGGCCCTAAGGGAGGCAGGGTACGAGACCATCATGGTGAACTCCAACCCCGAAACGGTGTCCACCGATTACGACACCGCGGACCGCCTCTACTTTGAACCCTTGACCCTCGAGGACGTCCTGAACCTGGTGGAGCACGAAAAACCCATAGGGGTCATCGCTACCTTGGGTGGCCAGACCCCCTTGAAGCTGGCCAAGGGCCTGGAGGAGGCCGGGGTAAAGCTCCTCGGCACCCCCTTCGCCGCCATCCACAAGGCGGAGGACCGCCACGAGTTCCACCGGATCTGCCGGGAGCTCGGGATCCCCCAGCCCGAGGGCCGGGTGGCGGCCACCCCTGAGGAGGCCGTGCGACTCGCTGAGGAGGTGGGCTACCCCCTCCTGGCGCGGCCCAGCTACGTGCTGGGGGGCAGGGCCATGCGGGTGCTCCACAGCCCTGAGGAACTGGGGCGCTACCTGGAGGAGGTCTACGAACCCCTCCAGGACAAGCCCTCCATCCTCCTGGACCGTTACCTGGAAGGGGCCTTGGAGCTGGACGTGGACGCCCTTTCCGACGGGGAGGAGGTGATGATCGCCGGGGTGATGGAGCACGTGGAGCGGGCTGGGGTGCACTCCGGGGACTCCGCCACGGTGTTGCCCCCGGTGCACCTTTCCCCCAGTGCCTTGGAAAAGGTGAGGGTCTACACCCGAAAGCTGGCCCTGGCCCTGGGGGTTAAGGGACTTCTGAACGTGCAGTATGCCGTCTTGGGGGAGGAGGTGTACATCCTCGAGGCCAACCCTCGGGCAAGCCGCACCATCCCCTTTGTCTCCAAGGCCATCGGCGTGCCCCTGGCCAAGCTGGCTGCCCTCATCGCTGTGGGGAAAACCCTTAGGGACCTGGGGATCCGGGACCTGGACCCCATACCCCCCTACCACGCGGTGAAGGAGGTGGTCATCCCCTGGCTTAAGTTTCCCGGGGTCATCCCGGTTTTGGGTCCGGAGATGCGCTCCACTGGGGAAAGCATGGGCCTGGACCAGGACCCTTACCTGGCCTACTACAAGGCGCAGCTGGGCGCGGGCCAAAGGCTTCCCCTAGAGGGACGGGTGCGCTTCATCCAAGAAGGGCTTCCCGAAGGGGAGGCCGTCCGCTTGGAAGCGCTCCGCCAAGCCTACCTGGAGGCGGGCTTCATCCCCTCCGAGGGGGAGTATGACCTCCTCATCAGCCCTGTCACCCACCCCGAGCTGAGGCGGGCGGTGGAAAAGGGCCTTCCCTTCATCACCACCCTGGAGGGTGCCTGGTGGAGCTTAAAGGCCATCCTGAGGGCCCGGGAAAAGGGCCTGGAGGTGAAGAGCCTCCAGGAATGGCACGGCATCCTGCAGAAGGCCTGAGGGCATAGGGCCCAAGGGTGTACAATGGAGGCCAATGAAGCTCATCGTGGCCATCGTGCAGGATACCGATGCCCCCGGGCTCACCAAAGCCCTTCTGGAGCGGGGCTTGCAGTCCACCAAGCTGGCCTCCACTGGCGGCTTCCTGCGGGAGGGGAACACCACCTTACTGATCGGGGTGGGGGACGAAAGGGTCCAAGAAGTTCTGGAGCTGATCCAGGAAAAATGCCGCACCCGCACCCGCCTGGTCACCCGGGGCTTTCCCCTCTCCGAGGCCCCCGATCCGTTCCTGGCCCAGCCGGTGGAGGTGCAGGTGGGCGGGGCTGTGGTCTTTGTCCTGCCGGTGGAGGGCTTCTTCAAGGTATGAGGGCTTGGGCTCTCTTCCTCCTTGGCTCAGCCCTGGCCCAGATTGGCAAGCCCCTGGAGGGGCTCGGCCAGGTCCTAACCCCTCCTCCCGGAGGTGAGGTGAGGCTGGAACAGAGGAACGGCCGTCTTCTTGCCGTGGCCTACACGGGACCCCTGGAGCCCAGCTTCCTGGCCCAGATGGTGGACCGGGCCACCGGCATGGCCTTTGGAGCCCCCTTGAAGGAATGGCTGGCCAAGAACGGGGGCAGCCTAAAGGGGCAGCGGTTAAGCCTCCGCTTGGAAGAGGCCTTCCTTCTGGACCTGGCCTTAACCGAGCCCATACAGGCCCGCATCCGCCCTAATGAGGTACCCGAAACCGCCTGGGGCCAGGACCGATGGGTACTGGGGGATAAGGGCCCTTGGCTTCGCATTTTCTCCGACTTCCAATGCCCCTTCTGCCAACGCCTGGCCCGTGAGGTGCTTCCCCAGCTGAAGCCCCGGGCCCTTAAGGGGGAACTACGGCTCAGCTACCGGCACTTCCCCCTCAAGGAAATCCACCCCGAGGCCCTACCCGCGGCCATAGCCGCGGAGTGCGCCGGGGCCCAAGGGAGCTTCTGGCCCTACCACGACCTCCTGATGGGGGGCCGGCTTGGAGACTATCTGGGCCTGGCCCGCGTCCTTTCCCTGGACCTGAAGGCCTTTGCCACCTGCCTCAAGGACCCCCATGTGGCCTCGAGGGTGGAGGCCGAAAGGGCCCTGGCCCTGCGCCTGGGCCTGCGGGGAACCCCCTCTTTGTTTGCGGGCCCCTACCGGGTTCCCAATCCCTTTGACCTGGAAAGGCTTCTGGACTATCTGGCCTTGGCCCGCTAAAGTGGTCGGGATGGGAGGTGAGCTCTTCCTTCTAAGGGACGCCAAAGGCCGAGCCTTTCTCATCCGCCTAAAGGAGGGCGGCGTCTTCCACCACCACCGGGGCACCGTACCTCACGAGGAAATCCGCAAGGCTGGCCCAGGGGGCAAGGTGCGGACCCACCTGGGGGAGGAACTCTCCGTCCACCGGCCCACCCTGGAGGAGTACCTCCTCCACATGCGGCGAAGCGCCACCCCCACCTACCCCAAGGACGCCAGCGCCATGGTGACCCTCTTGGACCTGGCCCCGGGGATGCGGGTCCTCGAGGCGGGCACGGGCTCCGGGGGGCTCACCCTCTTCCTGGCCCGGGCGGTGGGGCCCATGGGGCTTGTGGAAAGCTACGAGAAACGGCCCCAACACCTGGCCCAGGCGGAAGCCAACGTGAAGGCCTTCTGGCAGGTGGAAAACGTGCGCTTCCACCTGGGTAGCCTGGAGGAAGCCTCCCTGGAGCCGGAAAGCTTTCACGGGGTGGCCCTGGACCTCATGGAACCCTGGAAGGTCCTGGCCAAGGCTACCGAGGCTCTTATGCCCGATCGTTTTCTGGTGGCCTACCTCCCCAACATCACCCAGGTGGTGGAGCTGGTACAAAGGACAGAGGGGATACCCCTTCGGCTGGAGCGGGTCTTGGAGGTAGCCTGGCGGGAGTGGGATATCCAGCTTCCCGTGGCCCACCCCCGCTTCCAGCAGGTGGGGCATACTGCCTTTCTGGTGGTCCTTAGGAAATGGAAGGTCTCCTGATCCATGCCTTCCTGCGGGGGCTAAGGAGGGAGCTTCCCGCCCTGAACCTGGGCCTGGCCTTCCCCGAGGAGGGAAGCCTGGCAGTCCTCCTCAAGGGGCAGTCGGGCCGCATCTTCAACCTGGTGGCCCGCTACCGCCCCCCCTCCCCCAGCCTGGCCCTGGAGGAGGGAACCCTGGTGGGAGAGCCCAAGACCCCTTTCCAAAGGCAGCTCCAGGCCCGGGTAAAGGGCCCCTTGCTGGAGGCAGAGCAGATCAAGTTGGACCGGGTGGTCCTCCTCCGCTTTGCCGGGGAAAAGGGGTTCGTGGACTCCCCACCCGCCACCTTGGTCCTCGAGGCCACCGGGCGGAACGCCAACCTCATCCTCTTGGATGAGGAAGGCCTGATCCTGGGGGTGGACCGCCCCATCACCCAGGCGGTGAACCGCTACCGCCAGGTGAAGCCCGGGCTGCCTTACGTGCCCCCGCCCCCTTACGAGAAGCTGGACCCCAGGACCCTTACCCTGGAAAATCTCCGGGTCCTCCTGGGAAAACCCCTCAAGGAAGTGGTGCGCTACGTGGACGGGATAGGGCTGGAACTCATGCGGGAGCTGGCCAGAAGGACCTCCCTCACCCCGGAAACCCCCTTGGACGAGGCCAGCCTAACCCGGGTTTTTGGGGTGCTAAAGGAGCTTGCGGAAGATCCCTCCCTGGGCACCGTTCTCTCGGGGGAGCTTCGGGAAAAGTGGGCGGAGGAAGAGAAAGAGGCCCTGCGGAAACCCCTTCTCGAGGCTCTAAGGCAAGAGCAAAAGACCCTTCTGGCCCGGCTTGCCGACTACCACCGGGCCCTAAAGCGCCTGGAGGAAGCGGAAGGCTTGCGGCATATGGCCGATCTCCTCCTGGCCCGGCTCAAGGACGTGCCCCGGGGTGCGGAAAAAGCCATCCTGGAGGGGTTTGATGGCAAGCCGGTGGAGATCCCCCTGGACCCCACCCTGCCCCCACAGGAAAACGCCCAAAAGCTCTACCACCGGGCCCGCCGCCTGGAGGAGTTGGCAGAAAGGGCCCTAGAGCTCATCCCGCAAACGGAGGAGAAGCTTAGGTCCCTGGAAAGGGAAATGGAGCGGATAAAGCAGGCGGACCTCCAGGAGCTCTTGGACCTATCCCGAAAACCTAAGGAGGGGAAAGGGCCAAGGCTTGGCCTACGGTACACCTCTCCCTCGGGCTATCCCGTCCTGGTGGGCAGAAACGCCAAGGAGAACGACCTCCTCACCCGCATGGCCCACTCCGAGGACTTATGGTTCCACGCCCAAGGGGTACCGGGCAGCCACGTGATCCTCAAGGCGGAGGGGAAAAATCCCCCCCTGGAGGACCTCCTTTTTGCCGCCAGGCTAGCCGCCTACCATTCCAAGGCCAGGGGGGAAACCCAGGTCCCCGTGGACTACACCCGCAAAAAGCACGTGTGGCGACCCAGAAAAGCGGCACCCGGCCAGGTGCTCTACACCCACGCCAAGACCCTCTTCGTGGAAGGGGTGCTTCCCCTGGAAGCGGGCGAAGGGTAAACTTCCCCTTTGTGAAAAGGGTCATGTTCCACGCCAAAATCCACCGGGCCACGGTGACCCACGCGGACCCAAACTATGTGGGCTCGGTCACCGTGGATCAGGACCTTTTGGACGCTGCCGGGATTCTGCCCCACGAGCAGGTGGACATCTACGATATCACCAACGGGGCCCGCCTCACCACCTACGCCCTACCCGGGGCAAGGGGGTCGGGGGTGGTGGGGGTCAACGGCGCCGCCGCCCACCTGGTGCGCCCTGGGGACCTGGTGATCCTGGTGGCCTACGGGGTTTTCGAGGAGGAGGAGGCACGGAACCTCAAACCCACCGTGGTCCTGGTGGACGAGAAAAACCGGATCCTAAAGGTGTTTTCTTCGGGAAGCACTGGGGCGTGAAGGCATGGGGCGGCTTCGGCTTTATCTGGAGCTAATCCGCTTCGAGCACACCCTTTTCGCCCTACCCTTTGCCTACGGGGGGATGCTCCTGGCAGCGGGAGGCTGGCCAGGCTTTCGCACCTTCCTCCTGGTTACCCTGGCCATGGTGGGGGCCCGGACCATGGCCATGGCCTTAAACCGCCTCATAGACTGGCGGATCGATGCCCTGAACCCTAGGACCCAGGACCGGCATCTGCCCAAAGGGTTGGTCAAGCCCTGGGAAACCCTCCTTTTGGCCCTGGTGGGCCTCCTCCTTTTGACCCTCGCCGGGCTATCCCTCAACCCCCTTACCGCCCATCTTCTTCCGGTGGCCGTCTTCTTCCTGACCATCTACAGCTACACCAAGCGCTTCACCTGGCTTTGCCACTACGTGCTGGGGCTCACCATCGGGGCTGCCGCCGCAGGTGGCTGGATCGCCGTCACCGGGAGCTTCCACCCCACCGCCTACTGGCTCTGGGCAGCCGTAGGGCTTTGGATCGCTGGGTTCGACATCCTCTACGCCACGCAGGACTACACCTTTGACCGCGCCCATGGGATCAAGAGCATCCCAGCCCGCTTTGGCATCCCCCAGGCCCTTTGGATAGCCCGGGGCACCCACCTTTTGGCCTGGATGGCCTTCCTCCTGGCCGGGCTCAGCTATGGGGCTGGAAGCCCCTACTTCCTTGGCCTCGTCTTGGTGGGAGGGCTTCTCCTTTACGAACACCAGCTGGTGAGCCCCGAGGACCTAGGCCGGGTGGACCTGGCCTTCTTCCAGGCCAACGTGGGGGTGAGCCTGGGGATGTTTCTCGCCATCGTGTTGGATCTCTGGCTCTAAGGCCTGGGGTCTAGAATGTAGGTGGAGGCCTAGCATGGAAGGTATCCGCAAGGCAGCAGAGGGGGCCATTTTGGAATTCTTGGACCTCTTCCCCATGCCCAGGGGAAGCCTCTTCGTCCTGGGGGGCTCCACCAGTGAGGTCCTGGGGGAGAAGGTGGGAACGAAACCCAGCCTCGAGGTGGCCGAGTCCCTCCTCGAGGGGCTTCTGCCCCCTCTACTGGAACGGGGGATATGGGTGGCCGTCCAGGGGTGCGAGCACCTGAACCGGGCCCTGGTGGTGGAAAGGGAAGCAGCCCTTACCTACGGCCTGGAGGAGGTCAGCGTCTTCCCCCATCCCAAGGCGGGAGGAAGCCTGGCCACGGCCGCCTTCCTCCGCTTCCAGGACCCCGTGATGGTGGAGTCCTTGAGGGCCCAGGCCCATGGGGGAATGGACATCGGGGGGGTTCTCATCGGCATGCACCTGCGCCCCGTGGCCGTGCCCCTTAGGCTTTCCCTACGCAGGATCGGCGAGGCGGTGCTCATCGCCGCCAAGACCCGCCCCAAACTGGTGGGCGGGGCCAGGGCAGTCTACACCCGGGAAGAGATGCTCAGGAGGCTGGAAGAATATCGGCAAAAGCTTCCCTGAAAAGGGCCGCCACCCCCAGGGCCTCGTAGCGGTCGTAATAACCCATGAGGGAAAGCCGGAACACCCTGCCCTTCAAAGGCCCCTGACCCCCGGCGATCACCGCCTGCCTGCGGGCAAAGGCCTCCTTCACCGCCCGGTAGGAAACCCCCTCGGGCAGGTAAAAGGCCGCCACCGCCGGACTTGGGACCTTGGGCACAGGACCTAGCCAAAGCTCCGCTCCCACCCGATACAGAAGGTCGTTCTGCCAGGCCTTGAGGGCCAGGTGTTGGGGAAGCTTGGGCAACACCTCCTCCAGCACCGCCGCCACCGCCCCCACCAGGTTGATGGCCGGGGTCCAGGCGCTTTCCCCTTCCCGCTGGGCCTTGAGCTCCCGGGAAAGGTTCAGGTAGTAGCCTCGGGGCCGCAGGCGTTCCAGGGCTCCGGGGCTTAGGGCCACGAAGCCCAGCCCCGGGGGGCACATGAGCCCCTTTTGGCTACCGGAAACGGCGGCGTCCACACCCCAGGCCTCGAGGGCCACCTCCCGCACCAAAAGGCTCGTCACCATGTCGGCTCCCACCAGCCCCCCGGGGTTTACCTCCTTGAAGGCCCGCGCCAGGCTGGGAAGATCCACCATGGCCCCCGTGGAGGTCTCCGAGTGAACCAAAAGCAACCCATGGTAACCGGGCCTGGCCACCTGGTCCGGGCTTGGCACCTCCCCGTAGGGAAGCTCCAGCCGGTCCACCTGGAGGCCCGCGCTTTCCGCAATCTCGGCGAAGCGCTCGGAAAACTTGCCGTAGACCGGTACCAACACCCTTTCCCCAGGGGAGAAGAGATTCCACACCAAGGCTTCCATGGCCAGGGTGCCGCTTCCCGTGAGGATGAGGACCTCGCCTTGTGTGCGGAAGGCTTCCCGAAGAAGGCCTCGGGCCTTGAGGAAAAGCGCCTTGGCGGGCTCGGTCCGATGGTGAAGCTGCGGATGGGAAAGGGCTTCCAGCGCCTTGGGATGAAGCCGCACAGGACCCGGGGTGAGGAGCCAGTCCATGGCAAGAGCTTAACGCAAAACCCCCCCTACCAGCCGCTGGGTCATGCGGCCCACCAAAAGCATCAAGGCGTGGAGGATGGCTCCGGGCCTTGGTGGATCCCCAGGCACGTACACGTCCACAGGCACCACCTTGTCCACGCCGGCCAAAACCTGGGAACTTCCTGCAAACACCCCACCCGAGATGGCCTCGTTGCCCACCGCTACCACCCCTTTCGGCTCTGGCATGGCCTCGTAAGTGCGCCTTAGGGCCTCGGCCATGTTGCGGCTCACCGGACCCGTGACCAGAAGAGCGTCGGCGTGCCGGGGCGAAGCCACCACCTGGAACCCAAAGCGGCCCATGTCGTTAAATGGGTTGTTAAGAAGGGCAATCTCCGAATCGGTAAGGCCCGTGTCCCCGGCGCTCACCTCGCGAAAGGCTAGGGTGGGTAAGCGAAGCTCTCGCCGGGGAGCGGGGGCAGGGCCTGGGTCCAAAAACCCTCCCCTTTCTAGATCGACCTGCTGAACCAGGTCCTCCTTGCGGGTTACGGCCACCTCGAGGGACCTCATCTCCCCCACCCCTAGAGGGTACGCCAAGGCGCACCGCCCACACCCCACGCACCGGGCGAGGTCCAGGCTGAAAATCCCTTCTGCCTCCGCAAAAGCCCCGCTCGGGCAAAGTCGCATTAGCCCCTCTCGAACCCCCGGGGTCAAGCCCTCCGGCTTCAGCAAAGGGTAGCCGAAAGCGTGCTGGGGAACTTTAAGGATATCCTCCAGCTTGCGGGCCAAATTTCCCACCTTAAGCGTGTACAGCAAGCTCATGGCATCCCCTAAAGGTCACTTCCCGCATAGGCGAGGTCAAAGGACTTGTTGCAAAGGGGGAAGTCTGGCAAACCCTCCCCCCGGACCGCAAGCTCCAAAGCCCGCCAGTTCTTGAAGCTTGGGTCCACCCCTTCGGCCACGACCACCCTCCCAGCCTCCACCCGGACAAACCACACCACCTCACCCCTTCCTGCCTCCACCCGGGCCAAGGCCTCGCCCTCTCCCGGTGGGGGATCCAGGGCCAAAGGCCCTGCGGGAAGATGGCGAAGGAAGAAAAGAGCATACTCCAGGGCCTTAAGGCCCTCCTCGGCATACACCTGCGCCCGGGACAGCACATCCCCCCCCTGGCGCACCACGGGAGTAAACCCGGGGTAAAGGGGGTCGTCCTGCCTGAGGTCCCTCCCCACCCCGCTGGCCCGGGCCGTCGGGCCCACAAAACCCAAGGCCAAGGCCTCAGCCCGGCGCACCTCCCCCACATAACGCATACGGTCCAGTACCTGGGGATTTTTGAGAAGCCTGGGCAATAGGCGGGCCAGCTCCTCCCGATGGGCGGCGATGACCTCGAGGTCCGGCTGGCCCTCCCGCCACACCCCCCCAACCCTTATGAAGTTTCTCCCGTAGCGGTGGCCGGTTAGCCGGTCCAGTTCCCCCTGCAAAAGAGCCCGGATCCGCCCCACCTGGGTGGCCCCGTAGGCGTAGCCGATGTCGGTGAAGAGCCCAGCCAGGTGTCCCAGATGACCAAAGGCCCGCTCCAACTCCAGGGCTGCCCGGCGAAGGTACTGCGCCCTAGGAGGAGCCCCCCACCCCAAGGCCCTTTCCCAGGCCTCGGCAAAGGCCATGGCGTGGGCTACGGGCTCAATCCCCGCCCGCTCCACCAGAAGGAGCGCGGCCTCAGCCCCTTTGCCCGGCATGAGGGAAAGCAGGCCCCGGTGCTGGTAACCCAGGCGGATTTCCAGGTTCACGATCCGCTCGCCCAAAACGCTAAACCGGAAGTGCCCGGGTTCGATGATCCCCGCGTGCACCGGTCCCACAGGCACCTCGTGGAGGTGGGGAAACTCCCGGAAGGTGTGGGGAAGATCGTGCCGCCTGAGGGGTTTCAACCCGGGGTGCCCCACCGGCTCAAAACCCCTCTCCCAAAGGGCCCGCTCAAACCAATCCAGAGCGGGAAACTCGGCGGCCAGACTGGGAAAGCGCCTCCTCTCTCCCAAGAAAAAGGCCTGGGTGGGGCCTAAAACCCCCTTCTCGCCCCCCGGGTACTCCACCCACAAAACCACCCGGTCCCCATAAGGGAAAAGCGCCACAGGCCTTCCCTCGCGCAGGGCCTCCCTCACTTTCCCCACAGCACCACCTCCAATCCCTTAAACACCTCCATCCCCGGGAACACGCCGAGGATCACCAGGATGCCCAAGAGCAACCACAGAATCCAGAGGTCCAGGCCCTGTCCCCTAAGGGGCTTCCCCTTACCGAAGCCCATCTGGGCCATGGGAGAAAGGAGGCCAGCAAACGCCATACCCAGGCCAAAAAGGTAGAGCCCCGCCAGCCCAGGCCAGCGCATGGCCGCCTCCACCGCCTTGAACTCGGCGAAGAAGAGGGGAAAAGGAGGCAGGCCCCCCAAGGCCGCCAAGGCTAGGACGTAGGGGATCCCCAAAGCCGGGAGGTGGAAGACCAGCCCGCCTACCCGCCCCACCTCCTTGGCGTGCGTGACAGACAGGATACCGCTGGCCGCCAGAAAGGCCAAGGTCTTGGCCACGGAGTGCGCCAGGGTATGGAAAAGGGCCAGCCAGGGCAGTCCCAAACCCAAGGCGAAGACCGCTAGGCCCATGTGCTCCATGCTGGAGTAGGCGAGAAGTCTCTTGTACTCTTTTTGTCCAAAGAGGAAAAGAGCCGCAAACAAAAGGGTAAGCAGGCCGAAGGTTAGGAAAAGGCTCGAAGAAAAGGGGAAGAGCCCCGCCGCCTGCATGATGGCGGCGTAGCGGAGAAGGGCGTAAAAGGCCACGTTGAGGAGGGTTCCCGAAAGCAAAGCCGAGGCCGGCCCCGGGGCCTCGGCGTGGGCATCAGGGAGCCACGCCTGCAAGGGGAAAAGCCCCACCTTGGTCCCAAAGCCCACCAAGAGGAGGGCGAAGGCCACCTTGAGCCCCTCAGGGTTGGCCTCTCCCACCAGGGACCGGACCTCCCCCCAGTCCAGGGTGGCCCCGCCCACCAGGGCGTAGACCAGGATGACCCCGATGAGCCCCATGGCGATCCCCACGCTGCCCAGCATGAGGTATTTCCAGGTGGCCTCGAGGGGCCGGGCCCCCCCTTTGTGGTAGACCAGAAGGGCCGAGGCCAGGGTGCTACCCTCCACGAAAACCCAGAGCATGCCCAGATTGTGGGCCAGGTACGCCCCATGGGCCGAGGCCAGGAAAAGGGCACCCGCCCAGTAGAACCGCCAGGCCTCCTCCCGGGCAAAGTAGCCCCGGGCAAAAAGCGCCACCAGGGCGTAGATCAGGTCGGTCAGAAGGAGATAGAAGAGCCCCACCCCATCCAGCCGGAAAGGCCCGGCTGCCGCACCCAGGAGGAAAGGGGCCAGAAGGAAGCTGAGGAGGGGCACGAAAACGGAAAGCCGCACCAACAGGCTGGCCTCCTTGCGGGCCAGGAAGACCCCCAAGGGTAAGAGGACGAGAAGATACAGCACCATTACCCCCTTAGTGAGCGCATCCGCGCGGTATCCACATGCCCCATTTCCCCCTTGATGCGGAAGATGAGGATCCCCGCCAGGAACACGGCGGCGAAGGCATCCAAGGCCACCCCCAACTCCACGAAGAGGGGCAAGCCGTGGCTTTCGGAAAGGGCCATGAGGAAAACCCCGTTCTCCAGCGCTAGGAAGCCCAGAACCTGGCTTATCGCCTTCTTGCGGCTCACCATGGAAAGGACTCCCAGAAGCACCAAGGACAGGGCCACGGGCACCCCTTGGGGCAAGGGAGCCTCGGGAAGGACAAAGGCCTCCCCCACCCGGAAGGCTAAGGCGGTCAGAAGCCCCGCCAAAAGGAGGGAGAGGGAAACGGACAGGTACCCCTCCACCTCGTGGCTCACCTCGAGGCGATCTATAAGCCAAAACAGATACCAGGGTATGAGCACCCCCTTAACCGCGAAGAGGGCCAGACCGGCCAACACGAAGTGCAGCTCTCCCCCAGCAAGCCCAAAGGAAACCAGGGCCAAGAGGATGTTCTGCAGGGCGTAGAGCCGAATGATGGCGTCCAGGCTACGGCGGCTCACCATCAAGAAACCTGTGGACAGGATCGCCAGGACCAAGGTGTTTAGAAGCGCCATACCGCCCCCAGAAGCGCCAGCACCCCGAAAAGGGTATTGTACGAAAGGAAGTCGGGAAGCCTCAGATAGCGGAGCTTTACCCCGTAGGTCTCCAGGTAGGCCAACGCCAAGACCCAGGCCACCACCACCCCCAGGAAGACCAGGGGCTTGAACCCCGGCAGCAACAAGGCCATCAGGCCCGCATAGAACAGCATCTTGAGCGACCCTGCAAGCTCATACAGGGCCAAAAGAGGCCCGCTGTGGTCCAGCACCTGCGCCTCGTGGACCATGGTGAGCTCCAGGTGGGTGGTGGGATCATCCACCGGCATCCTGGCTCCCTCAGCCAGGAGGGCCAGGGCAAGGGAAGCCAGGGCCAGCAACAGCACCAAGCTGTTTTCCACCCCAAGCTCGGGTAAACCGCTAAGGGAAAACCCGTCCCCCAAGAGGATTGCCCCCGCTATGGCCATAAGGGTCCCAGGCTCCGCCAACACCGTGACCACACCTTCCCGGTAACTTCCCTGGGCTCCAAAACTGCTGCCCGCATCTAGGGCCGCCAGCATTTGAAAAAAACGCCCGAGGCCAAGGAGGTAAAGGGCGAGGAGGAAGTCCCCCTTGAAGGCCGGCCCGGGGAGGACAGGCAACAGGACCAAAGCCCCCACGGTTCCCAAAAGGGCCAGGATGGGCCCGAGGAGGAAAACGGGGGTGGTGGTATGGGGCCTTATCCAGACCTTGCGCCAAAGCTTGGCCAGGTTCCGGTACTCCATTAAAGGGCTAAGCCCCTGCCGTTGGGTAAGCCGCGCCTTTAACCACTTGACGCTTCCCGAAAAAAGCGGAGCCAACAATAAGGCCAAGGCCGCTGTCATAGCAAGACCACCCCCAGAACCACCACTAAGGTGAGGAGCTGCAGGAGAAGGTAAAGGTGCAGGCTTCCCGACTGCAGGGTTTGCACCAAGGCTGCAAGGCGGGCGTAGAGGTGCCCCATTCCGGGATATACCTCGGCCAAGGGTTCCTCCAGATGGGGACGCTCCCCCACCTGGAGGCGAAGGAACGGGAAAAGGCGAAGGGCCGGTTCGGCGAAGCCCAGGCCGTTAGGTTGCATTCTAGGGGTGAGGGGGTGGAAACCGCAGTCCCAGGTTCCGTATACCCGCATGGGCCTCCGGAGAAGGCCCCGGTAAAACGCCCCAGCCAGAACCCCAAGAAGAGTAAGGAGAACCCAGTTAGGGTAGGTGCGAACCCCAAGGGGCTCCAGGACCAGTCCGGGCGCCAAGGCTAATAGGAGGAGGAGCCCCGCCAAAACCCCAAGACCCAGGTGCATACCCTGGCTCCGGTACACTTCCACCTCGCCTCGAGGCAGGCCCAAAAAGGCCAACCCGAAAAGGCGCACGTAAAAATACAGGGCCAAGGCCCCCACCAAGGCCAAGGCTCCGGCGGCCAAGGGAACAAGGAAAGGCCCTTGCAGCAAGCCTTGGTAAAGCTGCCACTCCGCAAGAAAAACCGGGCCAGGAGGGAGGCCTGCCCCTGCCACCATCCCCCACAAGGCAAGGGCTCCAAGCTCAGGGGCCTTGCGGAAAAGCCCGCCCAGATGGGAAATCCGCCGCTCTGCCAAGGTACCTGCCCCCAGGAAAAGGAGCCCTTTGAACAGGGCGTGGGCCACCTGGTGAAGGAAGAAGGCCCCCAGGAGCAGGGGTATGGGTTTCAGAAAATAGGCCCCCAAGGCGGAAAGCATGAGGCCCAGGTTTTCCACGCTGGAGTAGGCCAATGCCCCCTTAAGATCCTCCTCCCCCAGGCCCCGCACCAAGGCATACACCGCACCTGAAAGGCCCAGGAGGAGCAAAACCCACCCCACCCAAGGTGGGGGTGGGCCGAACCAGTGCTGGGACTGGTACAAGCCGAGAAGGCCCAGCTTGGTCATGGCCCCAGAAAGCAGGGCCGAAACCGGGCTGATGGCCACCGGGTGGGCCTGGGGCAACCAGGTGTGGAAGGGGAAGAGGGCCGCCTTCACCCCAAAGCCCAAAAGAAGCCCAGCCCACACCCAATCGGCCCCAAGGTGCGCGTGTCCCAGAAAGGCCAGGTAAAGCCCAGCCCCCGAAAGGCGGCTCGCCAGGAAAAAGGCCCGGGCCCCTGCCAGGGCGTTTGGCCCCTCGAGGGCGATCAGAAAATAGCCCAAAAGGGCCATGCCCTCCCACAAAAAGAGGAAGCCAAACCCGGGGGAGGTCAAGGCCACCCCCGCCATGCTAGCCAAGAAAAGGGGAATGAGAAGGGCATAGAGGTGCGCCTCACGGGGGTGAAGGGCCAAGTAGGCAGGAAGGTAGGGGGCAAGGCCCAAGGTCAAAGCCCCGAGGAGGAGCAGGTAGAGGTAGGGAGCGCCCCATCCCGAAGCCCAACCCATCCCCCCCAACGCCACCCACGCAAGGCCCGCCAAACCCACGGAGAGGGAAAGCCCCCGGAAACGCCAGGGAGTCCCAGCGGACACCACGGCCAAACCCAGGGGCAAGAAGGTCCAAAGGGGGCTCATTCCTCCTCCCTAAGGGCGTCCAAGCGCTCCCGCTCCGCCTCGAGGTGGCGTTCGAAGATCCGCCGCCCCAGGTCCAAAAAGGCATAGACCTCGGGATCCCGGGTGCGGTAGTAGACCATCTGCCCTTCCCTCCTGGCTTCCACCAACCCTCGTTCCCGCAGTAAGGAAAGCTGCCTTGAAAGCACCGACTGTTCCACCCCGAGCTCCCGTTGCAGGGCGGAAACCGACCGCTCTCCCCTCCGCAGGGCATCCAGGATAGCCAGGCGCAGAGGATGACCCAGGGCCTTGAAGAACTCCGCCTTATAGCGGTGGAGGGCGCTAGGCATACATCCTCCTTTGGCTATATGAATAAAGTCGCATATTTTCAACCTTAGGCCTATCTCTCCCTCCTGTCAACACCCCCACGTGGTATCATGTCCCGCCGGTGGCCCCATTATGCCAGACCCCCTGTTTCGCCTTCGCCGCCGAAGCCCAGGGGGGGAAACCCTCCTGCTTCCCCTACCCCAAAGCCTTCCCGGGCAAAAGGTGGGCGACCTATTCCTCTCCCAGCGTCCCGAGGAGGTGTACGAGGCCCAGGGCAACATCCTGGCCCGCTTTTCCCTACAGGAGGGGGAGGTCCTCGAGGTGCGCTTTTCGCTAAAGACCGAGGCCCTGAAGCACTTGCCCCCTTGGGGAAAAGCCCTTCTCCCTGAACCCCCCGAGGCCTGGCCCGGTATCCTGGCCCACAAGGGGCATAAGGTGGAAAGGGCCCTTGGCTTTCTCCTCTCTGGCCAGCCCCACGCCTGGTACCTGGTGGACGGGCTTCCCCTGGACCCCCTCATGTACCAAGCCCTTCAGGAAGACCCAAGCCGTCTCCTTCCCCTGGGCGTGGCCCCCCACCCCCTTATCTACCTGGGCGGGCACGAGGGAAAGAGGCTTCTAATCCTCAAGGCTCCCTGGCCAGGGGACGAAACCCTTCCCTGGGATGAGCTCCATCCTGTATCCCCAGATCCCCTGCCATTCCTCCGGGGCCTGGCCTTTACCGCTTTAGGCCTTTCCGCCCTGGGATTCCCCACAGGGCCCTGGCCCTACCTCCCCTACCTGGGCCTTCTTGCCTGGCGGCAAGGCCCGGCCCTAAAGGCGCTTTTCCTGCACTCCCCGCGCCACGCCCTGGAAAGCCTTTTGTTCCACGCCTTCGCCCTCAGCGTGACGGGCAACCCCAGGCCTGAACTCGGCCTGGGGTATCTGGCCCTTTTTATTTGGAATCGCCTTAGGCCTTCCGCTTCAGCTCCGCCAGGATCTCCCTCAGAAGCTTGACCTCCTCCGGGGGTTCAGGGGGCGGAGGTGGGGCCGCTTCCTCCGCCTTCTTACGCCGTTTCTCCAGCTCCTGCATGGGCACCACCACCAGGAAGTAAACGGCGGCTCCCACCACCAGGAGGTTGACCACGGCGTTGATAAACTTCCCCAAGGCGATGGGCCCCAGTTTGATGGCAGAAAAATCCGGCGCCCCTCCCAAAGCCCCGATCAAGGGGGTGATGACATCCGCCACCAAGGAGTTCACCACCTGGCCGAAGGCCCCGCCGATGATCACGGCCACCGCCAGGTCCACCACGTTGCCCCGCAGGATGAAATCCCTAAAACCCTTCAACATACGTACCTCCCTACGCGTTCCTTGATGTAAAACCCGGTCCGAATTCCGGACCATTATCCATGTTACGCACCCCCCTTGAAAATCCCGTGAAAAGAACCCCCGCCCGAAGGGTCCCTCCCGCCCTTACCCTGCATTCCACACCTGGCCCGCGTTTGGAAATACCCTTGCCAAAGGAAGAGGCCCAGGCGGTATATAATGCCTTTGAACCCCCGATGGGCCAAGGTTAGCCCGAAGGGCTACCTTGCAGGCTCAAAGCGTGGGGCTTAGGAGGTAAAGCATGGCCAAGGTTAGGCTGGAGCACGTTTGGAAGCGCTTCGGCAAGGTGGTGGCGGTCAAGGACTTCAACCTGGAAACCGAGGACGGGGAGTTCGTGGTCTTCGTGGGGCCTTCAGGATGCGGCAAGACCACCACCTTGCGGATGATCGCTGGCCTCGAGGAGGTCTCCGAGGGCCGTATCTACATCGGCGATCGCCTGGTGAACGACGTGCCTCCCAAGGACCGGGACATCGCCATGGTCTTCCAGAACTACGCCCTTTACCCCCACATGAACGTCTACGAGAACATGGCCTTCGGCCTGCGCCTGAGGCGCTACCCCAAGGACGAGATTGACCGCCGGGTGAAGGAGGCCGCCCGGATCCTCAAGATCGAGCACCTCTTAAGCCGCAAACCCCGGGAGCTTTCCGGCGGCCAGCGCCAGCGGGTGGCCATGGGCCGGGCCATCGTGCGGGAACCCAAGGTCTTCCTCATGGACGAGCCCCTTTCCAACCTGGACGCCAAGCTCCGGGTGGAGATGCGAGCCGAAATCGCCAAGCTGCAAAGGCGGCTTGGGGTCACCACCATCTACGTGACCCACGACCAGGTGGAGGCCATGACCCTGGGCCACCGCATCGTGGTCATGAAGGACGGGGAGATCCAACAGGTGGACACCCCCTTAAACCTCTACGACTTCCCCGCCAACCGCTTCGTGGCGGGTTTCATCGGTAGCCCCTCCATGAACTTCATCCGGGCCGGGGTAGAGGTGCAAGGGGAAAGGGTATACCTGGCGGCCCCGGGCTTCCGGGTCCGGGCTAACCCCATCCTGGCCCAAGCCTTGAGGCCCTACGGGGGCAAGGAGGTTTGGATGGGCATCCGCCCCGAGCACCTGGGTCTAAAGGGCTTCACGGTGATCCCCGAGGGGGAAAACGTCATCCGGGGCGAGGTGGAGGTGGCCGAACCCCTGGGGGCGGAAACCGAGATCCACGTGAGCGTGGACGGCACGGTTCTGGTGGCCAAGGTGGACGGCCACGCCCCGGTGAAGCCCGGGGACAAGGTGGAGCTTCTGGCGGACACCTCCCGCCTCCATGCCTTTGACGTGGAGAGCGACATGACCATCGGCCACGCCCAGGAGCGGGAAGCGGTGGCCCGGTAGGATGAGGCTTCCGGGTGGGGGAGGACCTCCCCCGCCCTTATCATGGAAGGGTGAGCCTGCGGCATAAGCCCTTCATCATAGGCATTGCTGGCGGTAGCGCCAGCGGCAAAACCACCCTGGCCCGCTCCCTGGCCCAGGCCCTGGGGGAGCGGGTGGCCCTGCTACCCATGGACCACTACTACCGGGATCTTTCCCACCTGGCCTTTCCGGAGCGCCTCCAAGCCAACTACGACCACCCGGAGGCCTTTGACCTTCCCCTCTACCTTAAGCACGTGCAGGCCTTGCTTTCCTGGCAGGCGGTGGAGATGCCCTTGTACGACTTTCGGGCCTATACCCGAAGCCCGAGGACGGAAAGAGTCCTGCCCGCTCCCGTGGTGATCCTCGAGGGCATCCTGGTCCTCTACCCCGAGCCCCTCAGGGCCCTTATGGACCTCAAGGTCTTCGTGGATGCCGACGCCGACGAGCGTTTTATCCGGCGGTTGGAAAGGGACGTGAGGGAACGAGGGCGTAGCCTAGAAGGCGTGGTGCGCCAGTACCTGGAGAAGGTAAAGCCCATGCACCTGGCCTTTGTGGAACCCACCAAGCGGCATGCGGACGTGATCCTGCCCGGTGGCGGGCAGAACCCAGTGGCCTTGGAGATGCTCAAGGCCAAGGCCTTGGCCCGCCTGGCAGGGATGGAGCTGGCATGAAAAGGATCCTCCACCTCCTCCTCCTTCTGGCCTTGGTGCCCTCCCTTCTGGCCCTTCTGCCGCGGTTACGGGCGGAGCGGCCCGGTCCCGTGGCCCTCCTCCTGGATGCGGAGGCCCTTAGGGAGGAGGCCCGAAGCCAAGGGCTAAGCCTCTTAGAGGCGCTGGAGGCCTATCGTCCCTTGGGGGTCACAGGGGTGGCCTTCCCGGAACGGTTTGTGAAGGACTGGGTGGGCCAGGGGGCACTTCTCTACCGGACCGGAAGGGAGCTCTTGGAAGCAGGATTACCCGCCAAACCCAGCTGGTACTACCTCCGGGGCGACGGAAAGCTTCTAGAGCTATTACAAGGGGCTTATGACCTTCCCCATGAATGGGTGGGTCCCTGGCTGGGCTTTCCCCTGGATGTCCAGGCCTTCCCTGCCTTTTACCCCCTGGAGGAGGTCCGGGCCGCCAAGGAAGCAGGGTTTTTCGTAGCGGTCCGCCCCATCAACCAGCGCTTCCGCCGCCTGGACCCCTCCCTGCCCATCGTGCCCAATGAGGCGGATGCCGTGGTCTTCGCCGGCCTCGAGGCCCTGGGCTACCCCTACCGCCTGGGGGAAGCCAAGAAGCTGGTGCCGGTACCCGTGGCCCTCATTGAGGGCACTCCGCAACCCGGGCTTGCCACTTACCGGGAAAAGGGCATCCTGAGGCTCTTCAGCCTGCGGTACGAGTGGCAGCTCAACCTAACCCCCGAGGAGGCCGCGGACAAGTATGTGCTGGCGGCCCGGGAACGGGGCCACCAGATCCTTTACCTGCGGCCCTATCCCTACCGCCAGGACACGGAGCGCCTCCTTATGCGGATCCAGGAGGGCCTGAAGGCCAGCCACATCCCCCGGGGCTACCCCGTGGTCCGGCAGTTCGCCCCAAGCCCCCTCCGTCTTGCCGCCTGGGTGGGGGTGGCGTCGGGGCTAGGGCTATTGGCCCTGGGGCTACCCGTGTACGGGCCGTGGGTGGCCTTCCTCCTCCTCCTCCTGGCCTTGGGGTATGCGGGAAGCCAAGCGGGCGCCCTCCTCGCCGCCTTGGTCTTCCCCGTGCTGGGCTTTTTGGGACCCAGGAATGGCCTCTGGATGTGGCTTCGCGCCCTGGGCTACGCCCTGGCCGGGACGGTTTTCCTGTCGGCCTTGGGCTCCACCCCGGAAACCGTGTTGGGGATCCAAGCCTTTAGGGGGGTCTCCCTTACCCTCCTGGTGCCTCCCCTCCTGGTGGGCTTCAGCTTCCTGGATAGGGACTTCAAGGACAGCCTAACCCGGCTTTTCCTGCACCCCTTGCGCCTGGGAGAGGTGGCCTTGGCCGGGCTTGCCCTTTTCCTCTTGGCCTTGGCCCTCCTGCGCCGGGGCAACGAGGCCCCCTTGGTCCCGGATCTGGAGCTGAGGCTTAGAAGCCTCCTCCAGGACCTCATGGTGCGCCCTCGCTTCAAGGAGGTCTTCGGCCACGCCCTCTTCCCTTTGGCCCTCCTCCTTCCCTGGCCCAAGTGGGTACAAAACGGCCTCCTCTTCCTCGCCGCCCTAGGGGTGGCCTCCATCCTGAACACCTTCAGCCACTTTCACACCCCCCTTCCCATCTCCTTCTTCCGGGTGGTGAATGGGGCACTCTTGGGCCTTTCCCTGGGGCTTCTTGGGGTTATGCTGGTAAGGAGGCTTCGGGCATGGTGGTTGGGGTAGCGGGGTACTACGGGTTTAAAAACGCCGGGGACGAGGCCATCCTCGAGGCCATGGCCCGGGAGCTGAGGGCCCGGGGGCACCAGGTTCTAGCCCTTTCCGGCGATCCCAGGCAGACCGCCAAGGACCATGGGATCCGGGCTGCCCATCGCCTAAACCCCTTGGCCCTTCTCCAGGCGGACCTGTGGCTTTTGGGGGGCGGAGGGCTTTTGCAGGACGCTACCAGCTCCCTAAGCCTTCTCTACTACCTGTCCGTGCTGCGGGCTATCCGCTTCTTCCGCAAAAAGGTGGTGGTCTTCAACCAGTCCCTGGGCCCCCTTACCCCTTGGGGGGAAAAGCAGGTAAAACGGGCTTTGCGGGGGGTACCCATAATCCTTCGCGACCAAGATTCCTGGGAATACGCCAGAACACTAGGCCTATCCCCCTCCTTGGGCGCCGACCCCGCCCTCCTCCTTTCCCCGCCCCCAGTAAAGCGGGAAGAGGACTTGGTCCTCGTCATCCCCCGGGCTGGGGTGGACCAGGAAGCCCTCACCAACCTCTACATCACCGCCAACCACCTGGTGCACGAGGGGAGAAGGGTGCTGGTCCTCCTTCTCCAGCCCGGATACGACGACGAGGTGGCCAAGGTGTTCCGCCTGCACCGTATAGAAGCCACCTCGGACCCCAGGCGGGTCCTCTACCTGGCAGCCCAGGCGGGGTATGTGATCTCCATGCGTCTCCATGGCCTCATCCTGGCCGCGGCCGCCGGCACCCCCTTCGCCGCCCTTTCCTACGACCCCAAGGTGGCCGCCTTCGCCAAGGAAACCGGGGCCTACTACCAGGAGTTTCCCGGCGACCCCATCAAGCTTTCCAAGGCCGCCATGTACGGCCGCTACCCCGACTGGGAAAAGGTGGCGGCCTTGAAGGAAAGGGCTCGGCAGAGCTTTGACCTGGCCCTGGGAGAGGCCAGCCTGGTCAAAAAGACCCACGGACGCGGCTCAAGCGGCTCCTAAGCCCCTGGGCGAAGGCCTCGAGGTCGGCAAGGGCTTCCTCCACCCCCTGCCTTAGCAGGAACTCCCCTGGGGAAAGGCGCTTAAGCACGAGAAAGGGGGGTTGGGAGAGTACCTCCACCCCTTGGCGCACCACCTCGGGGACGAGGCCTTCCTCCAAGGCCTCCGCCTCCAGATCCGCCAACAGAAACACCTCTCCCATGGGCTTGCGGGAAAGCAACAGGAGGAAGGCGGCGAAGGCCCCGCGTTCGGAAAGCTCGGCCACCAACCGGTCCTCCAGGGACTCCACCGCCTCGAGGTCCACCAAGCCTTCCCGAAGGAGGTCCTCCAGGTCCAAGGGGGAAAGGGGAAAGCGGGCCTTTAGGCGCACCAGGCGGCTCACCGCCTCCGGGGAAAGGTAGCCCACCCCCTCCGGCACCCCTTCCTTTTGGGATTCCGGCGCCAGGATGGCCACGTAAGCCCCTTGCTGGCGGTAGGCCTTGAGGAGGCCCGGATCCCCCTCCCCCGGGCGCAACAAGACCAAACGCACCTGGCGGCGCCCCAAGGAGGCCTTATACACCCAAGGTGGGCCCTCCTCCAGAAGGAAGCCAAGTCGCCTTAAGTCCTCGGTCACCCCTGGGGGGTTCAAAGCCCTTAGGGGTTCATTGGGAAAAAGCACCTCCTTGGGATAAGGGGTGACCCGAACCCGCTTCTTCTCCGGCCGGGGATCCCCGGCCTCCTCCGGGTCCTTTTGGGAAGGAAGGGGCTTGGCCTCCCACCTCTCGGCAGGGCCGACTTCCTTGGGCTCGGCCTGCCCCAGCCGGGGCCCACCCCTAGGGGCAGCTTTAAGCTCCACCTCCTCCCCGCGAAAGTGGAGGAGGATGGTCTCGTTCACAGCCAGGCGGCGCTTGTGGTAGTAGGGCAGAAGCCCCCGCACCACCCCTTGCTTCCAGTCCACCTCCACCTCGTACACCTCCCCATCCTCATCCACAAAGCGCGCCCGCTCCTTGCCGAGGAGGTGCTGGCGGAGGGAGACGGTTAAGGCCATGGTGCCCGTTTGAATACAGGTGCTGGTCAGCACATAGCGCGCGGTCATATCACCTCCCGAGGTCCACCAAGGGACGGGGAATCCCTGCAGTGAGCATATAATACATCTCATAGGCCAGGGCAAGGGTGCGCTCCACATCCCCAAGGGCCCGGTGGGCTTCCCGAGGAGGAAGTTCCAGGACCTGGGAAAGGGCGTCCAAGCCGTAGCGCCTTAGCCCCGGCATGGCCCTTTTGGCCAGGCGGATGGTGTCCACCACCGGGTTCTCCAGGAAGTAACCCATGCCCTCCAGGGCAGGCCGCAGGAACCCCAGGTCAAAGCTGGCGTTTTGGATCACCAAGGTGGCCCCCCGCAAGAGGGGGTAGGCCTTCTCCAGAACCTCCTCGAGGGGAGGAGCCTCCTCCAGCTCCCAAGCGGAAATCCCTGTAAGCTTTTCAATGAATGGGCTGGGAGGGCGGCTTGGGCGCACCAGGCTTTGAAAGCTCCGCCGCTCCCCCTCTTCCAGCCGCACCAAGCCCAGCTCGATCACCTCGTTGAGACCAGGGGAAAGCCCGGTGGTTTCCAGGTCCAACACCACCACCGCCTCCCCGGGATGGGGGAAGGGATAGTACCACTCCCAAAGCTCCACCTCCTCCCCCAGGCGGAAACGCCCGTCCAGCAGGGGCCGCACCACGGGCTCCACCGGCCCCCTCAGCCCCAGGGCCTCCCCCAGGGCGGGAAGGGGCAAGGGCCTGCCCTCGGCCCTAAGCCTTCGGGCCAGGCGGGTGGCCAGGCGGTGGCGGAAGAGGGCGTCCACTATAGCGCCTCGCCCAAGGGGGTGCGAAGGAAAGCCCGGTCCGTAGCCTCCTCAAAGGCCAAAGCCGCCTGCAGGAGGAGTTCATCCCTCCCCCAGGGAGCGAAAAGCTGAAGGCCCACGGGAAGACCATCCTCAAAACCCGCGGGGAAGGATAAGGCGGGAAGGCCCGTGAGGTTTGCCCCCACGGTGTAAAGGTCCTCCCGGTACATGGCCAAGGGATCGGGCCTGCCTCCCAGGGGAAAGGCGGGATGAGGGGTGGTGGGGAGGAGGAGAAGGTCCACTTCCTGGAAGAGGGCTTGGGCCTCTGCCCTAAGCCGCCTGCGGAAGGCCTGGGCCCGGCCGTAGTAGGCCTCGTAGTACCCGCTGGAGAGCACGAAGGTACCCACCAGGATGCGGCGCTTCACCTCGAGACCAAACCGGGCCCGCGTCTCCTCCACCACCCGCCATAGCTCCTCCCCCTCGGCCCGGTAGCCGAAAAGGGTCCCGTCGTAGCGGGCCAGGTTGGAGCTGGCCTCCGCGGGGGCCAGGATGTAGTAGGCGTTCAGGGCCAGGGGCAGGGAAGGCCAGGACACCTCCTTCACCCCAAGACCAAGCCTCTGGAAAGTCTCCAGGGCCCCCTGCAAAGCCCCCTCCACCCCAGGGCTATTCCCGGAAAGGGCCTCCCGCACCACCCCAAGCCGCAAGGAGGGCAGGGGGGCTTCCAAGGCCTCCTGGAACCGGGGCCTCAGGTCCAGGCTGGTGGCGTCGGAGGGGTCGGGGCCGGAGATGGCGTCCATGAGAAGGGCCAGGTCCCGCACCGAGCGGGCCATGGGGCCGATTTGGTCCAGGCTCGAGGCGTAGGCGATGAGGCCAAACCGGCTTACCCGGCCGTAGGTGGGCTTAAGGCCGTAAATGCCACAAAAGGCCGCAGGCTGGCGCACGCTACCCCCGGTATCCGAGCCCAGGGCCAAAGGGGCCAGGTCCGCCGCCACCGCCACCGCGCTTCCCCCGCTGGACCCCCCGGGGACCCGGGCGGGGTCAAAGGGATTGCGGCTGGGAAAAAAGGCGGAGTGCTCGGTGGAGGAACCCATCCCGAACTCGTCCAGGTTGGTCTTGCCTATGACCAGGGCGCCCAGGGCCTTTAGCCGGGCCACCGCCGTGGCCTCATAAGGGGGCAGGAATCCTTCTAAAAGACGGCTGCCCGCCGTGGTAGGGATTCCCTTGGTGACAATGTTGTCCTTAACGGCCACGGGAAGGCCGGCAAGGGGGAGGGAAGGGTCCAAGGACCTGGCCTCCTCCAGCACCCTTGGGTTTACCGTGAGAAAGGCTCCGAGGCCTGGGTCCAAGGAGCGGATCCGCTCCAGATAAATCTGGACCACCTCCAGGGGAGATACCTCCCCTTGCGCCACCTTGGCGCGGATCTCGTGGGCCAACATGCCCCTACTATAGCCCGAAGTGAAGGCTAAGCCAGTCCCGAAAGCCCAGGTAACCCTCCTCCCCTCCCCTGGGCAAATAGGTGACGTCCCCCGGCTCGTGGCGAAACCAGGTGTACTGTCGCTTGGCGTAGGCCTTAACCGCCCGGATGTCCCGGGCCAGGGCTTCCTCCAGGCTGTAGGCTCCTTGCAAGTACCCCACCACCTCCTTGTAACCAATAGCCTGAAGCGCCGTGGGCATGGCGGGGTACCGGGCCACCAGGGCCCTCACCTCCTCCACCAGACCCCGGGCGAACTGGCGCTTTGCCCTTTCCTCCAGCTTGGGGAAAAGCCAACTGCGCTCGGGCCAGAGGACCAGCTTCTTGAAGGCGAAGCGGGGCGGGCGTGGGGGAAAGCGGGCAGGGGGCAGGCCGGTGCGCCGGAGAACCTCCAAGGCGCGCACCAGCCGCCTCGGGTTCCCATCCACCCGCAGGGCATCCTCCGGGCTAACCCGGGAAAGCTCCGCCACCAAGGCCTCAATACCCCTTTCCGCAAGCTCCCGCCAAAGCGCCTCTTGGACCCTCGGATCAGGCGGGGGCAGGGTGGGAAGCCCCTGGGAAAGAGCCCGGATGTAGTACCCTGTCCCCCCCACCACCAAGGGTACCCTTCCCCGGGCCAGGGTATCGGCGATGGCCGCCTCCGCCAGCTCCACCCAGCGCACCACGCTCAAGGCCTCCGAGGGCTCCAGGACGTCCACCAGGTGGTGGGGAACCCTCTGCCTCTCCTCTGGGCTGGGCTTGTCGGTGCCTATGTCCAGGCCCCGGTAGACCATGGTGGCATCGGCGGAAACCACCTCGAGGGGAAGCTCCTCCCCAAGCCTCAAGGCCAGGAGGGTCTTTCCGCTCCCCGTGGGGCCCGCCAGGACCGGGATCGCCTCCACATCCTTTATGCTAAGGGCATGCTGGAGCGCCTAGACCGCCTGGAGACCCTGCGCAAGCTGAAAGAGCTACAGGAGCGCATCGCCGAGCTGGCCTACCAGCTCACGGGGGAGGAACCCGCCGCCTGGACCCCCAAGGTGGACCTCCTCGAGGACGAGGATCACTACGTCCTCCTGGTGGACCTTCCCGGGGTGCGCCCCGAGGACCTGGAGCTTTTGGAGGAGGGAAGCCGCATCACCTTGGCCGGGGTGCGCCACCCCTTGCCCGGGGTCTATCTTCTGGAGGAACGGCCCATGGGCACCTTTCGTCGCACCCTGGACCTACCCGGCCCCATAGAGGAGGGCACCGCCCAGGCCAGCCTCCGCCAGGGGGTGCTGGAGGTGCGCTTCAAGAAGCGGAAGGGCACCTCTTTACCCCTATCTCAGTAAAGAACCTGGTGGCAGGCCCGGCAGCGGGGCTCGTAGTGCTCCTTGGCCCCCACCAGGATGATGGGGTCCGTGTAACGGGCAGGCTGTCCGTTTACCAAGCGCTGGGTGCGGGTGGCGGGGGCTCCGCACTGGGCGCAGATGGCGGTAAGCTTCTCCACGAACTCCGCCCGGGCCAAGAGCTCGGGCATGAGGCCGAAGGGCTCACCCCGGAAGTCCAAATCCAGCCCCGCCAGGATCACCCGTACCCCCTGGCGGGCTAAGCCTTCCGCCAAGGGCAGAAGGCCTGTGTCCAGAAACTGGACCTCGTCCACCGCCACCACCTGGGGCAAAGGGCGCAAGCGGGCCTCTATCTCCCGGGCGTGGGCTATGGGAATCGCCTCCACCTGTTGGCCGTCGTGGCTCACCACCTGGCTTTCGTGGTAGCGGGTGTCCAGCCTGGGCTTAAACACCAACACCCGCTGCCGGGCGATGAGGGCCCGCTTGACCCTGCGGATGAGCTCCTCGCTCTTGCCGGAGAACATGGGCCCGGTAATAACCTCAATCCAACCTTGGCGGTGCAGTACCGGAGGCATCCTGCCCCGGATTCTACCTAAGGGCCCTATGCCTGCCGCAAACCGGAATAGCCCTGGAGGGGGGTTCCGGAAACCTGGAGAAGGGCTTTGGCGGGGAGGCCCGGCCCCACCTGGCCTTGTCCCGGGACGAGACCCCGGCCGAAGCCTTGGGGCTGGAGGAACACCTGGCCCCTTTGGGAGAAGAGGGGGCCCCAGAAAACCCGCTAGCCCACCTCCCCGTGGAGGTGAGACGGAGGAAAAGCCCCTTTCCTGTGGCCACAAAAGGAAGAGGCGAGGCCCACACGGCCTCGCCCCACCTCCTAGACTCCTATCGCCCCTTGCGGTAGGAGTCTCCGTAGCGGCGCTGGAAGCGTTCCACCCGGCCTTCCGTGTCCACGAAGCGCTGCTGCCCCGTGTAGAAGGGGTGGCAGTTGCTGCAAACTTCCACGTGGATCTCCGGACGGGTGGAATAGGTGTGGATGACGTTGCCGCAACCGCAGATGATGCGGGCGGGAACCAGCTTGGGATGGATGCCTTCCTTCACGTTTCGCCTCCTTTCGCACGGTCTTGGCCGTGCGCAAAACCATCTCCCACTCTACCAGGGCCTAGGGCCATCCCGCAACCTCAAGGCGGGGGTAAGCGGCGCCACCTGGGACCAAAGAGGCGGCGGCGTAGCCGCTCCCAGGCCACCCAGAACAGCCCTATCCCCAGGCCTAAGACCGCCAGGAGCCAGAGAATCCCCAAAACCCCAAGCCCCACCAGGGCCAACAAGAGGAGGAGAAGGGGCAGATACCAGGGAAGCTTCACACCTTCACTTTAACCCCTGGCTGAGCTAGAATAAAGGATGCCCCAGGAAAGGGGGGCGGTCGCGCCCGGGGGCCGATCCTCCCAGGCGAGGAAAGTCCGGGCACCATAGGGCAGGGTGCCAGCTAACGGCTGGGCGGGGTAACCCGACGGAAAGTGCCACAGAGAAAAGACCGCCAGCGGCCAGGCGAGACCTGGTGCGGGCAAGGGTGAAACGGTGGGGTAAGAGCCCACCGCGCCTCCTGGAAACAGGGGCGGCACGGCAAACCCCACCCGGTGCAAGGCCCAGTAGAGGGGAAGGGCTTGCCCGGCCCGTCACAACCCCTGGGATGGGCCGCTTGAGGCCGGCGGCGACGCCGGTCCCAGAGAGATGACCGCCGAAAACAGAACCCGGCTTACGCCCTGTCCTGGGGCTCCCCAAGCTTCGGCTTGGGGTTTTTCTTTGCCTCGAGGGTGGGAAGAAAGTGGGACATAAGTGGGAGCTAGTGGAAAACTGTGGGGAATCCGTGATATACTCCTTGGCAAGAACCCCTCTGTGGGTAAGGCTCCTAACCGGACGCCCAAGCCCGGCCAGCCCCAGAGGGTGGGACCAGGTGGGAAATGCCCTTCGGCGAGTACCAGTACAGCCTGGACGACAAGGGGCGGGTGGTGATCCCCGGCCCCTTCCGGGACTTCCTCGAGGACGGCCTGGTGCTCACCCGGGGAATGGAGGGCTGCCTCTATGTCTTCCCCTCGGACCGCTGGCGCAAGATTGAGGAACAGCTGGTGAACCTCCCCCTCACCGACGCCCAAGCCCGGGCCTTTGTGCGCTTCTTCTATTCCGGAGCCCACAAAACCCGCATGGACAACGCCTCCCGGGTCCTGATTCCCCCGCCGCTCCGCCAGTTCGCTGGCCTCCAGGAAGGCGGCGAAGTGGTGATCGCCGGTGCCCCGGGAAGGCTGGAGATTTGGAGCCTGGAACGCTGGTGGAAGACCATCGAGGAAATCATGCAAAACCCCCCGGCCCCCGAGGCCCTCAAGGGGCTCATTGGATAGGAGATTATGGACGCCATTATCCAGCACATTCCCGTTCTTTACGAGGAGGTTTTACACCTCCTCCAAATCCGCCCGGGGCAGGTGTACGTGGACGCCACCTTGGGAGGAGCCGGGCACGCCAAGGGCATCCTGGAACAGGGAGGCCTGGTCATTGGCCTGGACCAGGACCCCGAGGCCGCGGCCCGGGCAAGGGCCCTGGAACTCCCTGGGCTTAGGGTCTTCCAGCGGAACTTCCGCCATCTAAAGGAGGTCCTCCGGGAGGCGGGGGTTAGCCAGGTGGCAGGCATCTTGGCGGATCTAGGGGTAAGTAGCTTTCACCTGGAGGACCCCAAGAGGGGCTTCAGCTACCAGAGGGAAGGCCCTCTGGACATGCGCATGGGGGAGGAGGGCCCCACCGCCTACGAGGTGGTGAACACCCTGCCCTTGGAAGACCTCCGGCGCATCCTAAAGGAGCTGGGGGAAGAGAAACAGGCCCACCGCATCGCCAAGGCCATTGTGGAGAGAAGGCAGAAGGCCCCCATCCGAACCACCCTCGAGCTGGCGGAGGTGGTGCGGCAGGCGGTGGGCTTCCGCAAGGCGGGCCACCCGGCCCGCAAGACCTTCCAGGCCATCCGCATGTACGTGAACGACGAGCTGGGTGCCCTGGAGGAATTCCTCAGGCAAGCCGAGGAGGTCCTGGCTCCTGGGGGGAGGCTTGTGGTCATCACCTTCCATTCCCTGGAGGACCGGGTGGTGAAGCGTTTCCTGAAGGAAAGTGGCCTAAGGGTGCTCACCAAGAAGCCCATTACCCCAAGCCCGGGAGAGGTGGCCAGGAACCCCAGGTCCCGTAGCGCCAAGCTCAGGGCCGCGGAGAAGGAGGTGGCCTGATGCACCGCCAAGGAAGTCTGAGGGCAGCCCTCCGCTTCGGCCTCCTCTACCTCCTAGCCCTCCTTTTGGTCTTTGCCGTGGGCCACCGCAACCAGATGGAAAAGGCCCATCAGGCCGAGATGGGAGAGGAACTCGCCAGGTTAAAAGCCCAGGAGGAGGCCCTGCTCAAGGAAGGCTGGCAGGCCACCCAGCCCCACCGGGTGCTTTCCTGGGCCAAGGAACAGGGCTTCGTGCCCATGAGCCAGGGGAGGTGGGCGCCTTGACCGTAGGGGTAAGCCGGGTCTCCTGGGTGTTTCTAGGCTTCGCCCTCTGGGCGCTCCTCTTCGCCCTAGGGCTTTACAGCCTGATCAACCGCCCTCCGAGGTTTGCCCCTCCTCCGCCTCCCCCTGCCCCCCCTCGAGGCAGCCTATACGCCCAGGACGGCACCCCCTTGGCCCTGGATCTCAAGGGAGGGCGCTACTACCCCCTGGGAAAGAGCGCGAGCCAGCTCTTGGGTTTTGGGGAACGGGGCTCGGGGAAGGGGCTTGAGGGGCTGGAGCGGGATCTGAACGGGGCCCTCGAGGCGGGCCGCTCCTTTACCCTCACCCTGGACCCCTGGATCCAGGCCATGGCGGAGAAGGCACTCTGGGAGGGCCTGGCCCGTAGCCGGGGAGCCTTTGGCGCCCTGCTGGTCATGGACCGGGAAGGCAACCTCAGGGCCGTGGCCAACGGGCCAGCCTTCGATCCCCTGGCCCCCAGGGGGGATCCCAACCGCGACATCTCCTGGCGGAACCACGCCTTTCTGGTACCCCTGGAGCCCGGCTCCACCATGAAGGCCCTCACCGCTGCCATGCTCCTGGAGGAAGGGGCAGCCAGCCTCTCCACCCGCGTGGAAGCCCCCATGCGCCGGGTGGTGGATGGATGGACCATCCGGGACGCCCTTCCCCACCCCCCTGTCCTCACCCTGGCCGAGGTGCTTCGTTACTCCTCCAACGTGGGCATCAGCCTGCTGGCTGAGGCACTGCCCCAGCTGGTGTTCCACCAGTATATGGAACGGCTACACCTCACTGACCAAAGCCCGTTGCCTGGGGTAAGGGTGGCTAGCCCCATAGTTACCCCTCCCCAAACCTGGAGCCGCGCCGCCTACGCCAACCATACCTTCGGCCAAGGTTTTCTCATCACCCCCCTGCACCTCACCGCCGCCTTCCACACCCTGGTGGATGGCCTCTACCGCCCGCCCAGGCTCTTCGTCCAGCAGGAAGGCGAGCCCAAGCGGGTCTTCTCCCCCGCCACCGCCAAGGCCATCCGCCAGGCCCTGCAAGAAGGCCTTGCTCCCCGTGCCTCCCTGCCGGGGTACCCCTTGGCGGGCAAGACGGGAACCGCCCAGGTGGTGGTGAACGGGAGATACTCCCAGGAGGTGTTCACCGCTTGGTTTGCCGGCTTCGTGCCCGGGGACGAGCCCCTTTACACCGTGGTGGTGGCCGTCCACCATCCCAAAGGGGAGATCCACGGCAGCCAGGTGGCCGCCCCCATCTTCCGGGAGGTGGCCGCCGGGCTCTTGGCGTACCGCGGCGTACCCCCCTATGCTGAAGGGTGGTGAGTGGCTTGTGTATCTTCATCATGTTAGGGAAGTAACGCCGGAGTGGGTGGCCAGGGCCATCGGGGGAAGGCTTCACCCCGGGGGGAAACCCGTGCGCGACCTCCACTGGGATAGCCGCGAGACCACCCCCGGGAGTCTCTTCGTGGCCCTGCCGGGCAAACGGGCCCATGGGCGGGAGTATGCGGAGGAAGCCCGGGCCAAGGGGGCCCACCTGGTCCTCTCCGACCGCCCCGGACCCGCCACGGTGGAGGTGGCGGACACTCCCCAAGCCCTCCTCCGCCTAGGAAGGGCCTTGCGGGAGCTCTTTCCCGGCCAGGTGGTGGCGGTGGGGGGCAGCTCGGGCAAAACCACCACCAAGGAAGCCCTGGCCCAAGGCCTGGGGTTCCCGGCTCCTCCCGGCAACCAGAACACGGCCCCGCCTCTTGCCCGCTTTTTCCTCAGGCTGGATCCCCAGGCCCTGGGCTGCGTGGTGGAGCTCGGGGTGGACCGGGTGGGGGAGATGGCGGAGCTCATGGGCCTGGCCAGGCCCCACCTTGCGGTGCTCACCGCCTTAGGGGAGGAGCACCTGGAAGCCTTCGGTAGCCTCCAGGGAGTGGTGGAGGAGGAGGCCGGCCTGTTATCCGCCCCCCAGGCCCTGGTAAGCCTGCAGGCAGCCGAGGTGTTGGGGCGCTTTGGTCTGGGCCGGGGCCTACCCACCTACGGCTTTGGGGAGGCCACCTTCCGGGGGGAGGATCTCAGGCTTCTCCCTCACGAAAGCCACTTCCGCTACGGTGCCCTCGAGGTGCGCATCCCCTACCCCGGCATGGGCCCCGCCCTGGCCGCCCTGGCCGCCTTGGGGGTGGCGGAGATGCTGGGCCTAAACCCAAGGGAAGTGGCCGAGCGGCTGGCCCACCTGGCGCTTCCCCCGGGGCGGATGGAGCGTTGGGAAAAGGAGGGGGTGGTGTTCGTGAACGACGCTTACAACGCCAACCCCCTTTCGGTGAAAGCGGGCCTGGCCTGGCTGGCCCTGCAACCCGGCAGGAAGTGGGTGGTCCTGGGGGAGATGCGGGAGCTGGGGGAGGAAGCCCTGAGGCTCCACCTGGAGGTGGCCGGGGAAGCAGCCCGGCTGGGCCTTAAGCCCCTGTACCTGGGCCCTTACGCCAAGGCCCAGGCCTCCTTTGGGGGGGAAGCGGTGGGGAGCCTCGAGGAGGCCATAGCCTGGCTCAAGGAGCGCGTGCAGCCCGGGGACCTGGTCTACCTCAAGGCCTCGAGGAGCGTGGGCCTGGAAAGGATTCTGGAGCTATGGGACGCCTGAACGCCCTGCCCCTCCTGGTCCTCCTCAGCGCCTGTGCTCCCCTTCAGGCCACCGCCCCCGTGCTTCCCTACCCCGGCGGCTTCGCCGAGGGAGGCTGGGTGACGGGCCGCTTCCTTGTGGCCCTGCCAGGCCCCCCCCTCTATCTGGATGCGGACCAGGACAGCCTCTACGCCGCCTACCCATACCAGCTTCTCATCTACCGGGATGCCCATTTGCAAAGCCTCCCCTTACCGGGCGTCCCGAGATTCCTTAGGGCTTCTTCAGGGAAGGTGGCGGTGGGGTTCGGCGATGGGGTGTACACCGAGGAAGGGCCTCTCCCCTACCCCGCCCGCGACGCCGCCTGGGGGAAAGAAGGGCTCTTCTGGGTGGGAGAAGGGGGATTATACCGGGAAACCGCCCTACTCCACCCAGGGGCCTTCTCCCAGGTGGTGGCTTGGGACAGGGGGGTAGTGGCCCTGGGCCGGGAAGCCTACTTCTACCCCGAAGGCCTAAGCCTTCCCCTGCCCCAGGGTGTCCAGAAGGCCCAGGCCGGGGCCTGCGGGGTGGTGGCCCTCATGGGGGGCTGGGTCTACCTGGTGCGGCCCGAGGGAGCCAAACCGGTGGCCCAGGCCCAGGACTTCGCCGCCTGGGGCGAAACCCTCTACCTTACCCCGGGCAGGCGGGCGGTCTCCTGCAAGGAGGTGGTATGGCCCTAGCCCTTTTCCTCTCCTGGTTCCTCACCGCGGTCTGGATCGTGCTCATGAAAAGCCTGGGCCTGGGCAAGAGGGTCCGTGCCGACGGACCCCAAAGCCACCTGGCCAAGGAGGGTACCCCCAGCATGGGGGGGGTGGCCTTCCTCCTGGCGGGCTTTCTGGCCTATGGCCTGGTGGGCTGGGACGGATTCCAAGGCCTTTGGCTCCTGGGCCTGGGCTTCGCCCTCCTGGGGCTATTGGACGACCTGGCAGGAAGCCTTGCCCGGCCTCTAAGGGCCCGGGAGAAACTGGCCCTCCAAACCCTCATGGCCCTGATCTTCGCCCTTTGGGCGGTGCGGCAGGTGGCCTACACCCCCTGGCCCATCCTGGACGTGCTCCTCATCCTCCTGGCGGTGGTGGGCGCGGCCAATGCCTTCAACTTCACGGACGGCCTGGACGGTCTTTTGGCCAGCATCGCCGCCCTTCTCCTCCTCCCCTTTTACCCGTATCCCTTCGCGCAAACCCTTCTGGGTGCCCTCTTGGGCTTCCTCTGGCACAACGCCCCCCGGGCCAAGGTCTTCATGGGAGACACGGGGAGCCAGGCCCTGGGGGCCATGCTGGCCGGGCTTTTCACCCTTACGGGAAAGCTTTGGCTTCTGCCCTTGGCAGGCATCATACCCGTGCTGGAGGTGCTCTCCGTGGTGGTTCAGGTGCTCTACTTCCGAAAGACGGGGAGGCGCCTTCTGCGCATGAGCCCCCTGCACCACCACCTGGAGCTTTCCGGATGGGAGGAGAGCAAGATCGTCTTCCGCTTCGCCGTCCTCACCGCCTTGGCCACCGCCTTGGCCTTTAGCCTTTGGGGAGGAGCATGATCCTGGTCTATGGCCTGGGACGAAGCGGGCTTGGGGTGCTGCGCTTCTTGAAGAGGCGGGGGCTTTCCGCCCGCTTCTTTGACGATCGTCCCAAGGAAGTGGAGGTGCAGGAGGCCTCGAGCCTGGGCTTCACCCCGGACTGGCGGCTGGAGGGGGATTACGGGGAGGTGGTGGCTGCCCCCGGGGTACCCCTCTCCCATCCCCGCCTCGAGGCCCTGAAGGCCCGCGGGGCCCTGATCCTGGGGGAAGCCGAGCTGGCCTACCGCCTCTCTTCCACCCCCATCGTGGGCATCACCGGCACCGCCGGCAAGACCTCCACCACCCTCTTCACCGCCCACCTCCTTAGGGGGCAGGGGCTTAGGGCCCTGGAGGGAGGCAACGTGGATCCTCCCTTGGTGAGCGTGGTGGACGAGGCCGAGGTGGCGGTGGCCGAGCTTTCCAGCTTCCAGCTGGAGCGGATCCACACCTTCCGCCCCCGGGTGGCGGTCCTCCTGAACCTGGGGGTGGACCATCTAGACCGGCATGGAAGCCTGGAGGCCTACCACGGGGCCAAGCTCAACCTCCTAAAAAACCTCACCCCCGAGGACGCCCTGGTCTACAACCAAGCGGATCCCCGGGTGCGGCGGGCTGCCCTGGCCTCCCCAGCCCGGCTTTACCCCTTCACCCCAGGGAACTCCCCCAGGGAAAGCAACCTAAGGGCGGCCCTCGAGGCCACCCGGGCCTACCTGGACCTCCTGGGCCGCCCTTTGAACACGGAGCTTCTTCAAGAGAGCCTGAAAACCGTCCCCACCCCGCCCCACCGCTTTCAGATCTTTGCCAGGAAGGGAGGGGTGATTTTCATCGACGACTCCATCGCCACCCGCACCCCCTCGGTGGCCGCGGCCTTGGAGGCCGCCCCCGCGCCCATCGCCTGGATCCTAGGCGGGGAGGACAAGGGGGCGGACCTAAAGCCCCTGCGCCCCCTCCTTTCCCGGGTACGGGTGGTTTTGGCCATAGGCCGGGACGGGCCCAAGATGGCCGAGGCCCTGGGGGGAGGGGTGGAGGTGGTGGTCCTCCCCCACGCCGACGGCCGGGAGGCCCTGCGCCAGGCGGTGGCCGAAGCCCTAAGGCGTCTGGAGCGGGGAAGCGTCCTCCTGGCCCCCCTGGCGGCCAGCTTCGACCAGTTCAGGGACTACCAGGACCGCGCCCAGGCCTTCCGGGATGCGGTCTATGCCCTGGGAGGTGAGCCGTGGACCCCATCCTCCTCCTGAGCGCCCTCCTCCTTATGGCCTTTGGCCTCCTGGGCGTAGGGGTGGCCGAGCCCACCCTCCTCCCAAACCACCTCCTTCGCATCGGCGTGGCGCTTGGGGCCATGGGCCTAGGCTTTCTCCTGCCCCCCGAAAGGCTTCTTCGCCACGCCCGACTCCTGCTCGCCGCCACCTCCCTTCTCCTGGTGGCGGTCCTCGTCGTGGGAAGCGGCCCGGGGGGGGTGCGGCGGTGGTTTTACCTGGGGCCCTTAGCCTTTCAACCCTCGGAACTCGCCAAGGTGGTGCTGGTCTACTACCTGGCCTCCTTCGTGGGGCGTAAGGGAAACGACTACCCCATTGTGGGAGCCGCGGCCCTGGTGGGCCTTACCGCAGGGCTGGTGCTGGTGGAACCCGACTTCGCCACCGCCCTCTTCCTGCTGACCCTAGCCGGCCTCCTCCTCATCCTGGCGGGGGTTCCCTTGCGGCGGCTCATCATGGTGACCTTGGCGGGGGCCATGGTCCTAGCCCCCTTCTCCGGCCTTTACCTCGCCCGTTTCCGCTATGTGTCCGAACGCTTCACTAGCTTCCTGGATTACCTTCAGGGTGAAGCCAGCCCCTCCCAGACGGCCTACCAGGTCCTCCAGGCCCAGAAGGCCCTGATCCTGGCCGGCCCCCTGGGCCAGGGTCCCTCGGGAAACCTGCCCCACCTGCCCGAGGCCCACAACGACATGGTTTTCGCCAGCGTGGTCTTCGCCACCGGCTGGCTGGGAGGGTTCATGGTGATCCTCCTCTACTTCCTGATCCTCGCCCGGGGGCTCTCCCTGGCCTTCAGGCTCCCCGGACCCTTGGGGTTGGTGGCCCTGGGGCTTACCCTTTACCTCACCCTGCAGGCTGCCCTGAACATCGGGGTTACCGTGGGGTTCCTGCCGGTCACGGGGGTGCCCCTGCCCCTGGTTTCCTATGGGGGAAGTTCCCTTTTGGTCTCCGGCTTCGCCGTGGGGGCCCTGATGCGCCTGGCCAGGGAAGTGCCCAGGAAGGGGGTGGAACCGTGGTCCTCCTGACCGGGGGCGGCACCGGGGGGCACCTCTTCCCCGCCTTGGCGGTGGCGGAGGAGCTTAGGAGGCGGGGCAGGGAGGTCTTCTACCTGGGAAGCCAGGGGGGCCTCGAGGCCCGCCTCCTCCCCACAACCTCCATCCCCCACGCCCTGATCCCCGCGGGCAAGCTGGACCGGAGCGCCTTCAGGCCAAGGGAAGCCCAGAAACTTCTCCTAGGCCTGAGGGCGGCCTGGCGGCTTCTGGTGGGGAAAAGGCCCAGGGCCATCCTCTCCACCGGAGGGTACGCCGGCTTTCCCGGGGCCATGGTGGGGGAGCTCAAGGGGATTCCCGTCCTCCTGCACGAGCAAAACGCCAAGCTGGGTCTGGCCATAAGGCTCCTCGCCCCCATGGCCCGGGGCCTGGCCCTCTCCGTGCCGGTGAGGCTTTCCCCCGGGCTTGCCCGCAAGGCCCGGGTCACCGGCTACCCCGTACGGGAGGTGCGCTACCCCAAGATGGAGGCCAAGGCCAGGCTGGGCTTTCCCCCGGATAGGCCCTTGCTCCTCGTTCTCGGGGGAAGCCAGGGCAGCCTGGAGCTCAACGAGAAGCTTCCTCCCCTGCTGAAGCCCCTGGGCCTCCCCGTCCTTCACCAGGTGGGGGAACGGTGGCTGGAGCGCTACCGCCATCTGGAAGAGGAAGGCTACCGGATTGCCGGCTTCGTGGACGCTCCCTTGGCCATGAGCGCCGCGGACCTCCTCCTCGCCCGGGCGGGGGCGGGTACCCTGGCGGAGGCCGCCTACCACCACCTGCCCGCCGTGCTGTTTCCCCTTTCCCCAAGCCTGGATGGGGGTGCCCAGGCGGCCAACGCCCAAGCCTACCGGCAGGCGGGTGGGGCGGAGCTTGGGGATCTGACCAGGCTCACCAAGCAGGTGGAAGGGATCCTGGCCCACCCCGAGCCCTACCGGGAGGGTATGGCCCGGCTTTCCCCTGAAGGGGCCGCGGCCAGGTTGGCGGATTGGCTGGAGGAGTTCCTATGAAACGGGTGCACATCATGGGCCTCGAGGGGGTGGGCATGAGCGCCTTGGCCCGCCTCCTATTAGGAGAAGGAATAGGGGTAACCGGGTGCGATCTGGCCCCTGGCCGGCGGGCAGAGAGCCTAGGGGTACCGGTTCATAGGGGCCATGATCCCGCCCACCTCCAGGAGGAGGACACCCTGGTGGTTCCCACCCCCATTCCCCTGGACCACCCCGAGGTGGAGGAGGCCAGGCGCAAGGGGATGCGGGTGCTGAGGAGGATGGAGCTTCTCGCCCATCTCCTCAGGCAAAAGCCCTCCTTGGGGGTCACCGGTACCCACGGCAAGACCACCACCACGGGAATGCTGGCCAGCATCCTCCTGGCCGCGGACCTGGACCCCTGGGTGCTCCTCGGGGGCGAGCTCTCCCTCCTTCCCGGCAACGCCCGCTTCGGCCGTGGGCCTCGCCTGGCGGAGGTGGACGAGTCCGACCCCCTCTTCCAGGAGGTGGAGGTGGAGGTGGCGGTGGCCACCAACCTGGAGGCGGACCACGTCGCCCCCGCCGGGCAGAGGGCCCCCAACTACCACGCAAGCCTGGAGGAGTTGGAAGGGGCCATGCGGGGGTTTTTGCACAGGGCCAAGCAGGTGGTGGTGCCCGCCTTTGACCCTAAGCTCCTCAGGCTTTCCCAGGGACTCCCCAGGAGGCTTTTCGGGAGGGGAGGGGATCTTTGGGCCGAGGAAACCCAGCTTGGTCCCTGGGGAAGCCGCTTCCGGCTGGTGTACCAAGGCCAGGCCCTGGGGGAGGCCAGGCTCCAGGTTCCGGGCGCCCACAACGTGCAAAACGCCCTGGCCGCTTCCCTGGCCGCTCTGAGCTTCGGGTTGGAGCCTGGGGCCATCCTCGAGGGCCTGGCCCGTTTCCCGGGGGTGGGGCGCCGGTTCCAAAGGATCGGGGAGGTGGGGGGTGCGTGGGTGGTGGACGACTACGCCCACCACCCCACGGAGGTGAAGGCCACCCTGGCCACCGCCCACCTCCTGGGACGCCGGGTGCGGGTGCTCTTCCAGCCCCATCGCCTCCTCCGCACCCAGGAGCTTTGGGAGGAGTTTGTCGAGGCCCTCTCCTCCGCCCACGAGGTGGTGGTTCTACCCGTCTACACCGCAGGGGAAAAGGGGGAGATTACCCCAGAAGCCCTTTCCCGAAGGATCGTGGAGCGGCTTTTGGCCCTGGGAAGGCCCGCCCGTTTTCTGGACAAGGAGGAGGCCTTGGCCTACGCCAGGACCACCGCCACACCCCATGACCTCTGGCTAACCCTGGGGGCAGGGGACGTGACGGAGCTCGCCTGGAGGCTCGTCCATGAGGGTTGAACGGGTGCTTCTCAAAGACTACACCACCCTTGGGGTGGGAGGCCCGGCGGAGCTTTGGACCGTGGAAACCCAGGAGGATCTCCTTAAGGCCACGGAAGCCCCCTATCGGGTCCTGGGCAACGGCTCCAACCTCCTGGTAATGGACGAGGGGGTGCCCGAAAGGGTGATCCGCCTTGCAGGGGAGTTCGCCACGTATGACCTGAGGGGCTGGGTGGGGGCGGGGGTTCTCCTTCCCCTCCTGGTGCAGGAAGCGGCCCGCCAAGGGCTTTCCGGCCTCGAGGGCCTCCTGGGCATCCCCGCCCAGGTGGGAGGGGCGGTCAAGATGAACGCGGGCACCCGGTTTGGGGAGATGGCGGATGCCCTCGAGGCGGTGGAGATCTTCCACGAGGGGCGCTTTCACATCTACCTCCCCCAGGAACTGGGCTTCGGCTACCGGCAAAGCCGCCTTCCCCCCGGGGGCATCGTGACCCGGGTTCGACTGAGGCTTCAGGAACGCTCCCCCGAGGAGATCCGGCGGCGCATGGCGGAGGTGGACGCCGCCAGGAAGGGACAGCCCAAGCGGAAAAGCGCCGGCTGCGCCTTCAAGAACCCCCCGGGCCACTCTGCGGGAAGGCTCATAGACGAAAGGGGCCTCAAGGGCCTAAGGGTGGGCGACGCCATGGTGTCCCTGGAACACGGAAACTTTATCGTTAACCTGGGACAGGCCACGGCCAAAGACGTGGTGGAACTCCTGAAGCGAATCCAGGAGGAACTGCCCCTGGAGTTGGAATGGGAGGTGTGGCCTTGAGGTTTCGCAGCCCTTTCACAGGGGGGGATTAAGATGGGAGGGATGAGGGTTCTGCTGGCCTTGCTCCTCGCCGCCACCCTCTACGTGGCCAGCCTGGTGCTCTTCCCCGTGGAACATATCGCGGTGGCGGGCAACAAGCATCTGAAAACCGAGGAGATCCTCGCCCGCACCCGGCTCTACGTGGGGGAGCCCTGGCTTTGGATTGGCGCCGGCCGCCTCCAGGACCTCCGGCAGGACCCCTGGGTGGCGGAGGCCCGGCTGGAAAAGCCCCGGGTGGGAGAGGTCCTCCTGGTCCTTAGGGAACGGGAACCCTTCCTTCCCCTGGCGGACGGCAACGCCCTGGCCACCGATGGAACCCTGCTTCCCGGGGGGGCCCGCCTGGCCAAGGGCCCCCGGGTGGAGGGGCAAGGCCCCCTGCCCGTGCACGACCTCCTGGCCCTGGCCCGGGCCTACCCTGAGGCCATCCGGCTCCGCTACACGCCCGCGGGGTTTTGGGTGGAAACACCCCAAGGCGTGGCCTTTGCCCCGGAAGCCCGGCTTCTTGTAAAGTATGCCCAGGCAGGAGGACCAAAGGGCAGGGTTTACCTGTATTCTTGGGGGGTGAGTGTAGGCCCATGATTATCGCTGGATTGGACGTCGGCACCAGCAAGGTCACCACCGTGATCGGGGAGCTGGCCCCCGATGGCGTCTTGGACATCATCGGCGAGGGCACCGTGCCCTCACAAGGGTTGAAGCGGGGCGTGGTGGTCAACCTGGAGCGCACCACGGAGGCCATCCGCCAAAGTGTCCACCAGGCGGAAAGGGTGGCCGGGGTCAAGGTGGAGCGGGTCATCCTGGGGGTGGGTGGACCCCATCTCAAAAGCGTGACCAGCCATGGCCTGGCGGCCATCCGTCGGGGCCAGAGCATCGGCGCGGCGGATGTGGAGCGGGCCATAGAACAGGCCAAGGCCTACCCCTTTGATGCCGATCTGGAACTCCTGCACGCCCTGCCCCTGGAGTTCAAGGTGGACGGCCAGGAGGGCATCCGCGACCCCGTGGGCATGGCGGGGGTGCGCCTCGAGGTGGACGTGCACCTGGTGGCCGCGGGCCGCGGGCCTTTAGCCAACCTGCGCCGGGCGGTAGAGGATGCGAGGCTGGAGATCGAGGCCTTGGTGGCCCAGCCCCTGGCCAGTGGCCTCGGGGCCCTGGGTCCTGAGGAGGAGCATATGACCGTGCTCCTCCTGGACGTGGGCGGGGGTACCACCGAGGTAGCGGTCTTCCGGGAAGGCCGCCTGGCCCACTCCTCGGTTTTGCCCTTGGGCGGGGACCACGTGACCCAGGACATTGCCCAGCTTCTCAAGATTCCCTTTGAGGAGGCGGAGAGGGTGAAGCGCAAGTACGGGGCCGCCCTACCCGAACTCGCGGATCCGGAGCTGGTGCTGGAGATCAACCAGGAAGGGGGCTCCTTGGGGGAAGTGCCGGCTCCCGAGCTCGCCCGCATCATTCGCCCCCGCCTGCGGGAGATCCTGCACCTGGCCCGCCAGTCGGTGGACGAGGCCCTGGGGCCTTTGGAGATCAAGGTGAACCGGGTCATCCTCACCGGGGGGACCGCCCTCCTCAAGGGCTTTGACCTCCTGGCAAGGCAACAGTACAGCCTTCCCGTGCGGGTGGGCAAACCCCATGGGGTCTCCGGCCTCACCGACGTGGTGGCCACCCCTGCCCACGCCACCGCCGTGGGCCTGGTCAGATACGCCACCACCCTACCCGTCTCCACCCCCGAACCCCGAAAGGCCAGGGAAAGAAAAGAAAGGCGCGAGGAAAAGGCGAAGGCTGAAGGCCTTTGGGCCCGGATTAAGGAGATTTTAAACAACCTATTTTAGTGCCATTGTGTTGAGGAGAGGAGGCAGAGATGGAGGGAGCGGTCATCAAGGTCATCGGTCTCGGGGGAGCAGGAAACAACGCGGTGAACCGCATGATTGAGGCAGGGCTCGTGGGGGTGGAGTTCATCGCCGCCAACACCGATGCCCAGGTCCTGGCCAAAAGCCTGGCCGACCAGCGGATCCAGCTCGGGGAGAAGCTCACCCGGGGCCTGGGGGCGGGGGCCAATCCCGAGATCGGGGAGAAGGCGGCCCTCGAGGCCCAGGACCTGATCGCAGAGGCCCTGGAGGGGGCCGACCTGGTCTTTATCACCGCCGGCATGGGAGGGGGTACCGGTACGGGAAGCGCCCCGGTGGTGGCAGACATCGCCAAGCGGCTCGGGGCCCTCACCGTGGCCGTGGTGACCCGCCCCTTCAGCTTTGAAGGTCCCAAACGCCTCAAGGCGGCGGAGGAAGGTATCAGGCGCCTTAAGGAGCGGGTGGACGCCATGGTGGTGGTGCAAAACGACCGCCTCCTCTCTGCCGTGGACAAAAAGGTGAGCCTCAAGGATGCCTTTCTCATCGCCGACCGCGTCCTCTACCACGGGGTCAAGGGCATCACCGACGTCATCAACCTCCCGGGCCTCATCAACGTGGACTTCGCCGACGTGAAAACCCTCCTGGAGGGAGCAGGCCAGGTGCTCATGGGCATCGGGGCGGGACGGGGGGAAAACCGGGTGGAGGAAGCCGCCAAGACCGCCACCCACAGCCCCCTGCTGGAGCGCTCCATTGAGGGTGCCAAGCGGCTTCTTCTGAACGTGGTGGGCTCTGAGGACCTGTCCCTCATGGAGGCGGCGGAGGTGGTGGAGAGGGTGCGGGAGGCCACGGGCCATGAGGATGTGGACATCCTCTACGGGGTCACCTACGACGACCGGGCCCAGGACGAACTCCGGGTAATCCTCATCGCCGCCGGCTTTGGCGAGAGCACCGTGGTGCCAAAACCCCTCCGCCCCGTGGACTTTCCCACCCACGCCGACCCCTACAACTTCGACATCCCCGCCTTTATCCGTTACGGGGATGCGGATTATCCCCCTAGAAAGGGCAACTAGGAACCCTGGGGCATGGTGGTTTTGGGCATAGACCCCGGCATCACCCACCTGGGCCTGGGGGTAGTGGAGGTGGAGCCCAAGGGGACCCTCAAAGCCCGCCTCCTCCACGGGGAGGTGGTGCGGACCTCCCACAGGGAACCCGCCCAGGAACGGGTGGGGCGCATCCACGCCCGGGTAAAGGAGGCCCTTGCCCGCTTCCACCCCCAGGCCCTGGCGGTGGAGGAGCAGTACTTTTATCGGCAAAACGAGCTGGCCTACAAGGTGGGTTGGGCCCTGGGGGCGGTGTTGGTGGCGGCCTATGAGGCTGGGGTTCCCGTTTACGCCTACGGCCCCATGCAGGTGAAGCAGGCCCTGGCCGGGCACGGGCATGCGGGCAAGGAGGAGGTGGCCCTGATGGTCCGGGACATCCTGGGCCTTACGGAGGCTCCTAAGCCCAGCCACCTAGCGGACGCCCTGGCCATCGCCCTGACCCACGCCTTTTACGCCCGCATGGGGGCCAGCAAAGCCCTTTAGGGCCAAGGGCTCCCTGAAGGCCAGGGGCAAGGGGGATCCTATTCTCAGCGAGATTTGTATCAAGGACAAACATCCCCTCCAGCGTCCCGAGCAAAGATACCAGGTGGGAGGTAAGCGATGAAAAGGTTCCTGAGTGTCGTGGCTTTGGCATTGGCGGTAGGAAGCCTTGGTTTGGCCCAAGGGGCCATGGTGCGGGTGGCCCATCTCTCCCCCGACGCCCCGGCCGTGGATGTGCTGGTGAATGGACAGCGGGCCATCACCAACCTGGCCTTCAAAGAGATCACCCCTTATATTCCCCTGCCCGCTGCCCGAGTTCGGGTCCAGGTGGTTCCCACTGGCCAGGACGCCCCTGTGGTGATCGATGCTGAGCTTGACCTCAGGGAGGGCATTTATTACACCGTGGCTGCCACAGGCTTCCTAGCCTCCATTCGGCCCCAAGTCTACACGGATGCCCTTGCCGGGCTCTTTCCGCGAGCCGGCTTCGCTCGGGTACGCGTGGTGCACACCTCCCCCGACGCCCCGGCAGTGGATGTGGCGGTGAAAGGGGGTCCCGTGCTCTTCCAGAACCTTCCCTTCCCCAGGGCCAGCCAGTACCTGGTGGTGGCCGCGGGAACCTATGACCTAGAAGTCCGGGTAGCGGGTACCACCACCGTGGCCTTGGAGCTTCCCGGTGTGACCTTAGAGAGCGGGAAAACCTACACCGTGTTTGCCGTGGGCAGCGTGAGGGATGGAACCCTCACCGTGGTGCCCGTGGTGGACGCCGCTGCCCTGGGAGGAAACCGGTAGAACCGCCCCCGCCGCCACCTCTCCTTAGGGGAGGGGTGGCTTCTTTTGGGATGAGACCACTTTCCCTACCTCCCTGGCTACTTCCCCTCCTTGCCTGTCCCCGGTGTCAGGAGCCCCTGGAAACGGATGCTGGGGCCCGTTGCCCCACCTGCGGCGCCCGGTTCCCCGAGCGAAACGGTCTGGTGGACCTCAGGGTTAGCCGAGAAAGGATCCACCTTTGGGCCATCAACCGGCTTCCACCGGTGGCCCAGACCTATGACCTGTGGCGGATGCGGTCCACGGCCCTGCTTTCCCGGGGCAGGCTCTCCCTGGGGGAGGAGCTCGAGCTGATGAGAGGCTGGTTCCTGCCCACGGGGGGGCCCTTCCTGGACGTGGGCACCGGGACGGGCATTTACCGGGAAACCTTGGGCGAAAAGGCTGTGGGCATGGACCCTTCCCCCGCCTTCCTGCAGGTGGCCCGGCAAAGGCGCCCCGGGCCCTACCTGCTGGGGCATGGGGAGGCTCTTCCCTTTAGGACAGGCTCCATGGGTGGAGTGGCCATCGGCCCCACTTGGAATGAGTTTACTTATCCGGAAGGGGCCATGCGGGAGGCGCGAAGGGTCCTCCGCTCTGGGGGAAGGCTTTTCGGTATGCTCCTCCTGGGGCCGGGGCCCTCCTTGGGACTCTGGCGGCCAGGCCCTGGGGAGTTTGTGAACTTGCTAAGGACCTTCGGGTTTCGCGCCCACCTGGAAACCCACGGCGCCTTGGGGATACTCCTAGCCCAGGCCCCCTAAGGCCATCCCGCCAACCTGTGGCCCAAGGTCCTTTAGCCCTGTGGGCCGCAGGGGATAATGGGGCCATGCGTGCCCTTGCCCTCCTCCTGAGCGCTTCCTTGGCCATGGCCCAGGAATACATCCCCCTGCCCGGGGCCGACACGGGCCAGGGACCCTTGGACCGAAGCTACGCCCTCATCTACCCCGCAGAGAGGCCCCGGGCGGTCCTCCTCTTGGTACCTGGCCTCCTTGGGGGAAGCACCAACTTTGCCCTCCTGGCCGAGCACCTGGGGAGGCTTGGGCCGGACCTCGAGGTCTGGGCTTGGGAACGGCGGGCCAACGGTCTGGAGGACCGTCGGGGTTTCCTCCTGGAAGACCCCTTGGCCTACTACCGGTCCATGGCCGAGCCCGACCTGAGTCCCCTGCGTCACTGGGGACTAGAGGTCCACCTGAAGGACCTGGATCTGGCGGTGGATGCGGCCCGAAGGCGGGCCCCCGTGGTCCTCGTGGGCCACTCCTTGGGAGCAAGCCTAGCCACCCTTTACGCCTGGGCCCAGGGGGAAAAGCTCGCCGGCCTGGTGCTCCTGGATGGAAGCCTGCCCGACCCTCCCCTTTCCCGGGAAGCCTTCTGGGAGGGAACCACCACCCCCTTTGGCCCCCTGCCTGGCCTTAGGGCCCTCCTCTTGGGCCAAGGGGACCCGGCCTTCCGCCCCCCTTTCCTCTCCCCCAGGGACCTGGCCCTGGCGGAGGCCGAGGCCTTTCTGGCCGCCCGGCGCCCCCTGGAACCCGTCCCCTTCGGACCTTACCGGGCCACCCGGGAGGCAAGGGCGCTTCTCCGGGTGGACGACCATTACAGCCTCCTCCCCGTCTTCAGCGTGAGCGTAGGCCGGGCCTGGGCCCGGGAAGGCCTGAACCTCCTGGGGCTTTTACAGGGGAGGGTGGTCCACACGGTACGGGGACCCAGGGGAAGGGTGGTGGAGTGGCGGGATACCGGCGAGGCCACGGACCCCCGGGAGTTCCTCAGGACCTTCGCCCTACCCGAGATGGGATTCTCCGAGTGGTACTTCCCTTACCGGCTCCTCTTGGAGGTGGCCGGCTATCCCCACACGGGCTTGGGCCTCGGGCCAAAGGCCCTGCCCTACCCCGTCCTTGCCCTAGGCGCGGCTAGGGGACTCATCCCCGAAGCCCAGGCCTTTCGCCTGAAGAGCCTTTTCCCCGACACCCAAGCCCGGGTGGAGATCCTCAAGGGGCTCACCCACCTGGACCTCCTCACGGAACGGGAGGGACGAACGGCTAGGATCCTTCTGGCCTACCTGCAAGGCCTTGGGCTTCCCTGAGGCCCAGGTAGGCCAGGGCCAGGCGGGCTGCCCGCATCCCGGAAAGGGCTACCCCAGGGATGCCCTGCCCCGGAAACACCCCCTCTCCCAAGCGAAAGGCATTCGGGAAAATCCGCACCCGGGGAAACCGGAAGGGATGGGTCTGGGGATGCCCTCCCACCCAGGCTCTCCCCGCAAAGCGGCGGTAGGTAAGGGGAGAGGCGGCAAAGAGGAGCTCAGCCTCCCCTAGCCCCTCCAGCAGGGCCTCCCCCAAGGCTAAGGCCCTCCCTTGCCACTGGGCCTTAAGCCTTTGGTACTCCTCCCGGGAAAGCCCCTGCCAAAGGGCCAGGGGGGTGTGCAAGGAGAGGGAGAACACGGTCTTTTCGCCTTCGGGGCGCAGGGAGAGAAAGGCAAAGGGCCTTTCCCGAGCGTTTTGCCGGTAGAGGGGGGGCTCCACCCGGAAGGGAAGGACCCCATAGACCACGAAGGCTCCCCAACCGTCCTGCGGGGCGGGCTCCGCTAGGCCCAGGAGGGGCTCTGGGGGGACGTCCAGGAGGAAGACCTCCCCCTTAAGCACCTCCCTTTCCCCCTTGCGCCTTCCCCCATAGGCCACCTCCACGCCCACCACCCTATCCCCGGCCAGGCAAAGCCTCTCCGCCCGGGCCCGGTAGCGCACCTCGAGGCCCTCCGCCAGGGCCTCCGCCACCCGGCCCAAACCCCCTGGAACCAAGGCCGGGCCCAGGTGGGGTAGGTCCAGGGCCATGGCGGCGTAGAGGGCGTAGGCATCGGTGGCTTGGGCGCTGATGAGGAGCTGGGCCTCGAGGAAACGCCGAAAACCCGGGTGGTGGGGCGCCCGCCTGGATGCCCTTAGGAAGAGGTCGGGAAGCAGGGGAAGAAGCTCAGGAATCCGCCCCGCCAAGGCCAGAACCTCTTCCCGCTCCGGAGGCCAAGGGAGCCAAGGAGCAAGGGCGAGAAGCCTCCTCGCCCGGTCCTCCTGCCACCGCCAAAAGGCCAGCACCTCCCGGCCAAAGGCCTCGGTCTGGGCCGCCCTTTCCTCCTCCCGACCCACGGGGCGCACCACCCTTCCCTGGGGCAAAAGGACCTCCAGGAGGGGAAAACCCCGAGGCAGGGGCTCCGCCGGCCACCTTAGCCCCACAAGCCGCCCCACCAGGTCCAAGGGGGCCCCAGGGGCCAGGCCGGAAAGGAGGGTGGCCCCCGCCTCAAAACGGTGGCCCCGGTGGTGGAAGCTTCCGGCAAGGCCCCCAGGGTAGGTGTGGGCCTCGAGGACCACCACCTCGAGGCCCGCCCTCCGGAGAAGCCGGGCCGCCACCAGGCCGCCGATCCCTGCCCCCACCACCACCGCCCTCACAGCCAGAACGCTAACCTTGCCATCTGTCCGGGATCTTAGTCCAGGCCGCAAACCCAGGGCCAAAGCAGGCTCCCAGCCCTCCCTTGCCATTGCCCCTCACGCTACAAAGTCTCTTCCCTCAAGTCAGTACGGTGAAGGACATGCGCATCCTCATCCTCGGTGCCACGGGTGGACTCGGAGGAGCCTTGGCACGGGCCCTAAAGGGCCATGACCTCTTCCTTTCGGGCCGCCGGGCACGGGCCCTCGGGGAACTGGCCAAGGAGGTGGGAGGCCAGGCCGTACCCGCAGATCTGGCCGACGAGCTCGAGGCCAAAGCCCTCCTGGAGGAGGTAGGTGGGCTGGACATGGCCTTCCACGCGGTGGGACACGCGGTCAAAGCCCCCATACGGGAAGCGGAACGGGAGCACGTGGAAAACCTCCTCAAGACTCACCTCCTCACCTCCCACTTCCTCCTCAAGTACGCCCACTTCCGCCCTGGGGCGCGCGTGGTCTTCTTCGGAGCCTATCCCCGCTACGTTCAGGTTCCCGGGTTTGCCCCCTACGCCTCCGCCAAAGGAGCCTTGGAGTGGTATCTGGAGGCGGCGCGGAAGGAGCTGAGGCGGGAGGGCATCCGGTTGGTCTTGGTCCGGCTCCCGGCCGTGGCCACGGGGCTTTGGGCCCCCCTGGGCGGACCGCCCAAGGGGGCCCTTTCCCCCGAGGAGGCCGTGCGCAGGGTGTTGGAAGGGGTCTTCCAAGAGCCCCCTCCGGAGGTCCTGGAGGTATAGGCCATGGCCGAAGCCCCTTACCGCGCCTACTTCTACCCCATGCGCCTGGCCCTTCTCTCCGTGGGGGAAAACTTCATGCCCCTAGCCTGGTGGACCCCGGTATCCAAAAAACCCTTCCGCCTCCTTTTCGCCATGGATCGTGAAAACCACACCCTCACCCTCCTGCGGGAACTGGGGGAGGCCGCCCTCTCCTTCCTCCCCTGGGAGGAGCGGGCATGGGTGGTGCGAGCCGGATACCTCTCAGGCCGCAGGGTGCGCAAGGCCGAGAGGCTTGGCGTTACCCTGCGGAAAACCCGGAACCTGGGGCACACCTGGGTGCCGGAAAAGGCCTTGGCCGTCTACGAGATGAGGGTCACGGAGTGGCCTTTAGAAGGGGATCACGCCCTTTTCCTGGGGGACGTGGTGCACGTGGAGGGAAGCCCCCGGGCCAAGGAGAGGCCCATCCTCTTCTTAGGCTTTCGCGACTACGCCACCCTAGGGGAAACCTGGAGGTTTAGGCCGTGAGAAGACTGCTACCCTTCCTTTTGCCGCTCCTGGCCCTGGCCCAGGCCCCCTATGGGATCACGGGGGAGGTGCGCTACCGGGGATACTACCCCTTGGGAAGCTGGGAGGGGAGAAACCCCACCGCCAAGGGAGAGGTGCTTTGGGATGGAGCCCAGGCCAAGGGCCAGGTCTGCCTGGAGCAAAGGGCCTGGGATTCGGGCAACGGGGAAAGGGACAAAAAGGCCCGGGAGATCCTGAAGGCGGAGGCCTTTCCCCTGGCCTGCCTCTACCCTAAACGCGCGGGCTACCAGGGGGCCCGTTTCGTGGTGGAAGGTGAGCTGGAAATGGCAGGCAGAAGGCTTCCCGTTCGGTTAGAGGGGGTCTTGGAGGGAAGCCCGGAAAGGGGCAGGTTTAAGGGCACCTTCCGCACCCGCTTTTCCGACTGGGGCCTGGAGAGACCCCGCTTCCTCTTCCTAGAGGTGCGGGACGAGGTGGACGTCCTCGTGGAGGCCGCGGTAAGGCGATGATTGGCCTAGGTTACCCCTGCGAAAACCTCAGCCTAAAGGCCAGCACCAACCATACCCTGCGCCTGGCCTCCTTGGAGGAAGCCCGGGTACGGGACAAGGTGGCCCAAAACCTCGAGGACCTGGAGCGCATCCTCCATTGGAACCACCGGCAGGGTTTCCGCCTCTTCCGCCTTGGCCAGCACCTCATCCCCTTCGCCTCCCACCCCCGTTTCCCCTACGACTGGGAAAGGGCCCACAAAGAGGAGCTTTCCCGCCTGGGGAAGCTGGCCAGAACCCTGGGCCAACGCCTCTCCCTCCACCCCGGCCAGTACACAAACCCAGGAAGCCCAGACCCCAAGGTGGTGGAGCGCTCTTTAGCGGAGCTCCGCTACTCCGCCCGCCTTCTAAGCCTTCTCGGAGCAGAGGATGGGGTGGTGGTGGTACACCTTGGGGGGAGCTACGGCAACCCCAGGCGGACGCTAGCCCGGTTTGTGGAAAACCTGAGGGGGGAAGGGGAGGTCCTTGGGTACCTGGCCCTGGAAAACGACGAGAGGCTTTGGCGGGTAGAGGACGTCCTCCTGGCCGCCGAGGCCCTGGGGGTCAGGGTGGTGGTGGACACCCTACACCACCACCTCAATCCGGGAAGACTATCCCTAAGGGAAGCCCTAACCCTCGCCTTTACCACCTGGAAGGGTACTCCCAAGGTGCACCTCTCCAGCCAAGACCCGCACAGGCGCCCTGGAGCCCATGCCTTCCAGGTGCGGGAGGAGGACTGGGAGAGGCTTCTCCATGCCCTTCCCGGTCCGGCCCACGTGATGGTGGAGGCCAAGGGTAAGGAAAGGGGCCTACCCCTAGGGGCCCAAACCTTTCTCCTTCGGGAAGCCCCTGGGCCTAACCCCGCAACCAACCCCTCTTGACCGCATACCTTAGGAGTTCGCTTCGGCTTTTCAAACCCAGTTTCTCCATGCCCCGCTCCCGGTATGTGGCCACCGTTTTCTCCGAAATGGCCAGCGCCTCCGCCACCTCCTTGTGGGAGAGCCCCTGGGCCAGGAGGCGGAGCACCTCCTCCTCCCGGGGAGAAAGGGGTTCCTCATCCTCTTCCTCCCGCACCATCTCCAAGGCCAGGCGCATGGCCAGGCTAGGGTTCAAGTACCGCTCCCCCCGGGCCACGGCTAAAACCGCATCCAAGAGCTCCTGATCCACCGCTGCCTTGCTCACGTAACCCTGGCCTCCCGCCTGAAGGAAGCCCCGTACGTATTCCAGGTCCTCGTGCATGGAAAGGGCGAGAAGCTTAAGCCCAGGAAAGCGTCCCCGAAGGGTGTGGCAAAGCTCAATGCCCGTGCAGTCGGGAAGGGAAATATCCAGGATGGCCACATCCGCCTCCACCTCCTCTAAAAGGGCCAAGGCCTCCTTCCCGGTACCCGCCTCCCCCACCACCCGGATGGGTCCTCGAGCCTCCAGAAGATGCCGTAGCCCTGACCGCACCAACACATGGTCCTCCACCAGCACCACCCGGATCACGCTGCCACCTCCAAGGGAAGCCGTACCTGGATGCGGGTACCCTCCCCAGGAGCGCTTTCCAAAATCAGTCTACCCCCCACCAGCTCCACCCGCTCCCGCATGCCCAGAAGGCCCTGGTGCCCCAGACCCACCGCCTGGGGATCAAAACCCTTCCCCTCGTCCTCCACGAAAACCCGGACCTCCCCTCCCATTTCCAACACCCCTACCGCTGCCCTGAAGCTCCCGGAGTGGCGGGCCACGTTGGTGAGGGCCTCCTGCACCACCCGGTAGATGACCATCTCCAGTTCCTGGGGAAGGGACCGGCCCAGGTGGAAGGAAAGATCCACCTCAATACCCGTGCGCTCGCTGAACTCGCGGACATAGCGGCGCAAGGCCGCCTCGAGGCCCAGGTGGTCCAAAACGCTGGGCCTGAGGTCCAAAGCCAGCCGCCGCACCTCGGATAGGGTGTGGCGGGCAAGCTCCTTTAAGGCCAAGGCCTTCTCGCCCGCAAGCCCCTCGAGGCCCAGAATGAGCCCGGTAAGAGCCTGGCCCACCTCGTCGTGCAGTTCCCGGGCGATGCGCTTCCGCTCGTCCTCCTGCGTTCTAAGCCACGCCCGCAAAAGCTCAGCCCGTTGCCTGTCCTTCTCCTCCAAAAGCTCATACAGGCGGGCATTCTCCAAAGCGGTGGCAAGGGGACCAGAAAGCGCGGTCAGAAGACCCTGGAGCCAGGCTTGGTCCACCTGGGGGTCTCCATAGAGAATCAAGGCCCCTCGAGGCGGAACCGGCACCGCCAAAGCCCCCTTTCGGCCCACCACCTGCCCCCGCCGCAGGGCCTCCTCCGCCAAACCCCTGGCCTCAGCCGCAGGGCATGCCTCCTGGCAACCCCGGCTCCTCAGCACCCTACCCTCCAACCAGAACTCCCCGCAGGTAAAGGCCAGCTCACGTACCAACAGGGACAGGACCCGGTCCACGAGCTCCTCAACTCGCAGGGCATGGCTTTCCGCCAGGATCCGGTTGAGGAGGGTGAGTTCCCCTTGCCGCCTTTTCACCTCCTCCACCATCCGGTTCAAGGCCCGGCCCAGAAGGCCCAGTTCCCCCCTGGGCTCAGGGAACCGGACCCACTCCCCCCGGCCCAGTCGGCTCGCTCCTTCCGCCATCTGGTAAAGGGGCTCGAGGGTCCGGGTGAGGAGGAAGTACCCCAGGCCCACCCCCAGGCCCACCGCCCATAGAAGGCCAAAAAATCCGGTGCGCACCACCCGGCCCAACTGCGCCCACAAGGGAGCCTGGTAAAACCCCAAGCGTACCCAACCCGCCTCACCCCCTTGGATGGGGGCCTCCGCTTGGTACACCACCTTCCCTGCAAACCTCAACACCCCTTCCCCCGCAAAGGCAACCAAGGCCTGGGGAACCCCGCCCTCGAAGGTGTGGGCTATCACCCCGCCTTGAGGATCCAGGACATAGGCGTAGGCAAAGCCCGGGTACCGCTTCTGGATCGCATCCAGTTTTCTCTGAACCGCCAGGAAATCCCGCAAGAGAACATCGTCGGTTAACAGGGTGGCCAGGTCCCGGGCCCCGAGCCGTACCTCCTGCCATAAGGCCTTTTCCCCTTCGGCATACAGGAAAGCACCTCCTCCCAGGATCAGGACTCCCCCAGTGGCCGTGGCAGCCAAGAGCACGGTAAGCATTAGCTGGACGCCAAGCCTCATGGCAAGACCTCCCAGGTACGCCGTCCCAATACCCCTACCCTGATCCCCAAAGCCCTTCCCCACCCCTGTTAAAGGTGCGATAGGGCTTTAGCCCCCCCGGCGACCCCATCCCCGCCACCACCCCTCGCGCCTCGCCTTCCTGGACCTTCAGGGCGTAAGGCAGAACCAGGGCCACCCCCGGAAGGCCGCGGCAACCCACCAGGAGAAGAAGTCCCAGCCAGCCTAATCCCATTACTCCCAGAATAACGGGGCTAAGGGGTATAGATGTCCCGTGGGCTGTCGGAAATTCATCCGACAGGAATGTCCGTCCACACACCGCTACCTGGCCCCACCAAGCCTCCTTAGCGTAAGGACGAGAGGAGGTGAGGGATGGATCAGGAAATCCGGACAAATCCGGAGTCGTCCGTGGAGCGGCGGCGCTTTCTGACCAAGATGGCCAGCGCTGTCTTCGCCTCCATGGTGGCACCCGGCTTGGCCCAGGGCCTGCCCCAGGCCCCGGCCACACCCCCTACCCCGGAGGAGGAGGACGTCCTTCTGCGGATGCATAAGGAGTTGGAGCGGGCCCTCAAGAACCCCAACCGGCGCTGGGGAATGGTGATCGACCTCCGGAAGTGCGTGGGCTGCCACGCCTGTACGGTGAGTTGCATGGCGGAAAACCGCCTACCCCCAGGGGTGGTTTACCGGCCTGTGAGCGAGCAGGAAATAGGTGTCTTCCCCAAGGTCACCTACCGTTTCGTGCCCCAACCCTGCATGCAGTGCGATGAACCCCCTTGCGTTCCCGCCTGTCCCTACGACGCCACCTGGAAGCGGAAGGACGGGATTGTGGAGATCGACTATGAGCGTTGCGTGGGATGCGAAAAGTGTATCCCCCCCTGCCCCTACAACTCCCGCCACAAGGACGACGGGTACTTCTGGACGGAAAACACCCCCGGCCAAGGGCAGATGCCCTACGAGGAGCTCCCGGTGTACGAGTGGGGGAAGAAGGTGAACCGGGACGACGAGGCGGGGCCCATGGACAAGGTGCGCAAGTGCCACTTCTGCCTGCACCGCATTGAGCGGGGCCTCTTGCCCCAGTGCGTGGTCACCTGCATCGGCCGGGCCACCTATTTCGGGGACCTCGAGGATCCCTCCTCCTTGGTCTCGCAGCTCATCAAACAACCCAATGTGATGCGCCTAAAGGAGGAAGCGGGCACCAAGCCGCGGGTCTACTACCTGGTGTAGGAGGTACCTATGGAAAAGATTTCCCGGCGCGAGCTTTTGAAGCTCTCCAGTGCAGGCGCCCTGCTGGGTCCTGTGGGTCTTGCCCTGCAGGAGGAAAGCGCCCATGGCATGGAGGCCTACGAGATCCAGCTCCCTGAGAACACGATCTACTCCAGCTGCCTCCAGTGCAACACCGGCTGCCCCATCAAGGTGAAGCTCTACGAGGGCGTGGCCAGCAAGATCGACGGCAACCCCCTTTCCCCCTGGACCTTCCGCCCCCACCTGCCCCTCACCACCGACCTCCATACCCTGGCCAAGGTGGACGGCGCCCTCTGCCCCAAGGGCCAGGCGGGGATCCAAACCGCCTACGACCCCTACCGTATCCGCAAGGTGCTGAAGCGGGCTGGCCCCCGGGGAAGCGGCAAGTGGGAAGAGATTCCCTTCCATCAGGCGGTGAAGGAGATTGCCGAGGGGGGCAAGCTCTTTGCCCACCTGGGGGACGAAAGGGTCTACCCCGGGCTTAAAGACCTCTGGGCCCTTAGGGACCCCGAGGTCATGCGCCGGATGGCCCAGGCGGTGAGGGCCATCTGGGCGGAAAAGGACCGGGAGAAGAAAAGGGCTCTGGTGGAGAAGTTCAAGGAGGACTTCAAGGAACATCTCCACACCCTCATCGACCCCGACCACCCCGACCTCGGCCCCAAGAACAACCAGGTGGTCTTCGCCTGGGGCAGGCTCAAGGCGGGCCGCTCGGACTTCATCCGCTGGTTCTTCTCGCAAAGCTTCGGCACCCTAAACCTCCACGGCCACACCACCGTCTGCCAGGGCTCCTTGTACTTCACCGGCAAGGCCATGAGCGAACAACCCACCTTTGACGCTTCCGGCAAGCTTTCCTGGTCGGGCGGGGCCAAGTTCTACTGGCAGGCGGATCTGTCCAAGGCCCGCTTCGTGGTGTTCGTGGGGGCCAACGTCTTTGAAGGGAACTACGGTCCTCCCCTCCGGGTAGGTTGGATCACGGAAAGGGCCAGCAAGGGGGAGCTGGAGTACGCCATCGTGGACCCCCGGGCGCAAAAGGCGGTGAAGGGCGCCAGCCGCTGGATCGCCCCCAAGCCCGGCCACGACGCCGCCATCGCCATGGGGGTGATACGGCTTCTGATGGAATGGGGCAAGGTGGATAGCCGATTCCTCTCTGCCGCCAACAAGGCCGCCGCCAAGGCCATGGGCGAATCCAGTTGGACCAACGCCACCTGGCTGGTCAAGCTCAAGGACGGCAGGCCGGAAAGGCTTCTTCGGGCCAGCGACCTGGGCCTTCCCAAACCCAAGGCCCAGGTAGGGGACAAGGAGGTGGAGCTGGACGCCCCTGTAGTCCTCCAGGAGGGCCGCCCTGTAGCCCTTAACCCCAATGACGAGAAGCAGCCGGTCTTCGGTGATCTCTGGGTAAACACCACCTTGCAGGGCATCCCGGTAAAGAGCGCCCTCCAGCTCATCAGGGAAGAAGCCTTCCGGCACCAGGTGCGGACCTGGGCAGCCTTCGCTGGGGTGCAGGAGGAAGACATCCGCTTTCTGGCGGAAAAACTAGCCCAATACGGCAAAAAGGCGGTGGTGGACGTCCACCGCGGGGCCAGCCAACACACCAACGGCTTCTACAACGCCTTCGCTTGGTTTACGGTGAACGCCCTCTTGGGCAACTTTGACCACCAGGGTGGATCCGTACAGGCCAGCACCTACGACATCACCGGGGGCAAGGCGGGAGGTCCTTTCCCCATGAGCAGGCTCCACCCCAAACCCCTGGCTCCATTTGGCATCAGCATCATCCGCCACGAGGTGAAGTACGAGGACACCACCCTCTTTGAGGGCTTCCCCGCCAAGCGCCCCTGGTACCCCCATGCCTCCGACGTCTACCAGGAGATCCTGCCCTCGGCTGCCCAGGGCTACCCGTACCCCGTGAAGATCCTCTTCCACTACATGGGCTCCCCCGCCTATGCCCTGCCTGGGGGAGGCGAACAGATCCAGGCCATGCTGGACCCCGACAAGATCCCCCTCATCGTGGCCTTTGACATCGTGGTGGGGGACACCTACCTCTTCGCCGACTACATCATCCCTGATCTCACCTATCTGGAGCGCTGGGAGTTCCACGGCAGCCATCCCTCCATCATCTGGAAGGTCCAGCCCGTTCGCCAACCCGCCATCGCCCCTATTCCCGAAGAGGTGGAGGTCTTTGGCGAGAGGATGCCCATCTCGTTGGAGAGCTTCCTCCTGGCCTTGGCGGAACACCTGGGCCTGCCGGGCTTCGGGGAAAAGGGGTTCGCCAACGGCATGCCCTTCACCCACCCCGACCACTTCTACCTGAAACTGGCCGCCAACCTGGCCTTTGGGGAGAGAGCAGATGGATCGGATGCCCTTCCCGAGGCCAGTGAGGAGGAGCTCGAGGTCTTCCGCAAGGCCCGCCGCCACCTTCCCCCCTCGGTATTTGACGAGGAACGCTGGCAAAAGGCCATCGGCGACCCAGGCCTTTTCCGCCGCACCGTGTACCTCCTGAACAGGGGCGGGCGCTTCCAGGAGTTCCACAAGGCCTACGCCCCGGGCGACCTGGTGGCTAACCGCTACGGGAAACAGGTCAACCTCTTCCTGGAAAAACAGGCCCTCTCCCTCCACCCCATGACGGGAAAACCGTACTGGCCCCTGCCCGCCTACTTCCTCCCCTACCGGGACGTTCTGGGGAACCTCCTTAGGGACCCTGGGTATGGCCTCACCCTCCTCACCCATCGGGATATCCTCCAGACCAAGAGCCGCACCATCAGCAACTACTGGCTCTTGGCCATAAAACCCGAAAACGAAATCCTGGTGAACGCCCAGGATGCGGCACGGCTTGGCCTACGGGACGGCCAGCTGGTCAAGGTGGTTTCCGCCACCAACCCCAAGGGGGAGTGGGACCTTGGGCCTTTCGGCAAAAAACCCATGGTGGGCAAGGTCAAGGTGGTGCAGGGCCTCAGGCCAGGCTGCGTGGCCTTCCCCTTGGGCTTTGGCCACTGGGCCTATGGGGCCAGCGACATGGTCATCAACGGCCAGGTGATCAAAGGTGACCCCAGGCGGGCCAAGGGCGTGCACGCCAACGCCGCCATGCGCCTGGACCCCTACCTCAAGGACATGGCCCTCACCGACGTGGTGGGAGGGAGCGTGGTCTTCTACGAAACCCGGGTCAATCTGATCCCCGTTTAAGGATGTCCCCCGGGGGCACCCCCGGGGGACAACCTTCCTGCGATACCCATGCTAGGCTTTTGACAGGGGTAGGGAGGTGAACCGTGATACCCGCCTTTAGAAGCGCACAAACCCCAACCCAGTGGGCCTTGGAGTTTATCCGCCTGGTCATGCTTCTCCTCTGCCTGGTGGGATGGGTGATGTACCCGGTGGAGCTACTCCTGCTAGAACACTGGACGGAAACCTGGCAGAGCAAGATTCCCTTCTTCGTGGCCATCCCGGGGTTTATCCTCACCCTTTGGGTGCTCTTTGACCGCAAGACCCCCTGGTTGCGCTGGGCCTATATCCTCACCATGTGGGCCTCGGTGTTCACGGGGGTCTTGGGCGCATACTTCCACCTGCTCTGGAACTTTGAGGGGGAGGTGGCTTGGGAGTTTGAGGCCGCCATGGAGGCCATGGCGGGAAGCCGCCCGGTGCTGGCCGCCATGGCCTTCACCCACATGGGCGTGACCGGGCTCTTGGCCATCTACCGGGCCAGATAGGAGACAGGCATGGTAGAAGCCCTGATCAAAGCCAAAACCGAGGAGGAAAGGCTCTTAGAGTTTCTGCGCTCCATCTTCCTCCTCATCGCCATGGTGGGCTTTGTCTTCTATGGCATGGAGCACTGGATCCTGGACCACTGGACGGAAACCTGGCAGAGCAAGATCCCCTTCTTTGTGTCCTTGGTGGGATTCCCCCTGACCCTTCTCATGTTTTTCCATCGGGGCAAGTGGGTGCGCTACCCCTTCCTGCTCTGGATGCTGGTAAGCGTGCTCACCGGGATTCTTGGGGCTTATTACCACCTGGTCTGGAACGCCCAGGATGCGGAGGTTAGCCTCTGGAGCCTGGCCGGTTTTCTGGAGGCCTTCAAGGGAAGCCGGCCGGTACTTGCGGCTTTGGCCCATACCCACGTGGGCGCGGTGGCCTTCGTGGTGGGGATCACCATAAGGGACTAGGGAGGTGATGGAAAGATGAGACGATGGATCTGGCTTCTGGTGTTGGCCTTAGGCGTGGCGGGGGCCCAGGCTCCCAAGGTGGACGGCAGGATTGCGCCCGGGGAGTACGCCAAGACCTATAGGCACGAAAAGAGCGGCATCACCCTCTACTGGAGCATCGTGGGGGACACCCTGTATCTGGCCCTCGAGGGCAAGAGCAAGGGTTGGATTGGCATCGGTTTCCTGCCGGAAAAGGGCGACAAGAAGAAGGGAGCTGACCAGTACCTCTTCTACATGGATGCGGGCAAGCTGGTGGCCTTGGACATGTACCAGGTTAAGCGCACGGGTGCCCCGGTGGTCGACGAGAAGGAGGGAGGGAAAAACTCCATCCTGGCCGCCGCGGCCACGTACGAGAACGACACCTGGGTGGTGGAGTTCAGCCGCAAGCTGAAGACTGGGGAAGCCACCGACGTGGAGATGGTGCCCGGCAAGAAGATCCTCGTCATGCTGGCCTATGCCGGGAAGATGGACCCCAAGGAGGAGCACAAGAAGACCGAGCGCTGGTACCTCGAGGATTTCATCTTCTAAGGGGCTCTACCCTTCGGGCCTGGAAGCCTTTTCCAGGCCCGTTACCCTATCAGGAAGAATATACCCTTGACTTTTACAGGCTCATGGGTACTATAGAAGGCATGAACCGGCCGCAGCCCATCCAACCCCTTTATCTGGGCCTTTTTCTCCTGGGAGCCCTAGGCCTCTCCTACGCCATATGGCTGGCTTCCGGTACCAGGCTGGTCCTGGCCTTCTGGGTGGCGATCCTCCTTGGCCTAGCCCTATTCCACGCCAAGTTTGGCTTCGCCTCGGGGTTCCGACGCTTTCTCCTCACGGGGGAAAGCCGTTTGTTGCGAGCCCACTTCCTCCTCTTTGCCCTCGCCAGCCTGCTTTTCTTCCCCTTCCTAGCCCAGGGGGAGGCCTTTGGCCAGGCGGTGCAGGGATTTGTGGTACCCATCGGGATCGCACTCGCCGTGGGGGCCTTCCTTTTCGGCATCGGCATGCAGCTTGGGGACGGATGCGCCTCCGGTACCCTTTACCACACGGGAGGCGGGGACACCCGAGGGATTCTGGTTCTTTTGGGCTTCATGGCAGGCTCTTTGCTGGGGGTGTACCACCTTCCCTACTGGCAGGCCCTTCCCGCCTGGAACCCAGGTAGCGCCCTCACCTGGTTCTCCTCCCCCTACCTGGGCCTTTTCCTCTGGATGGGCCTTCTGGCCCTCCTCTACCTCCTGGTTTCCGGGCTGGAGAAAAGGCGGACGGGCCAGCTGGTACCCCTCTGGCAAGGGGAAGCCACCCATCCCCTCTTCGGCCCCTGGAGCCTGGTGGGGGGTGCCGCGGTGCTAGCCCTGGGGAGCCTGCTTATCCTCCTCCTATTGGGCCGCCCCTGGGGGGTAACGGCGGCCTTCGCCCTTTGGGGAGGAAAGCTGGCCCAACTTCTGGGGATACCTGTGATGGACTGGGCCCTCTTCAACAACCCGGCCTTCGCCGAAAAGCTGGGGCAGAGCATCCTCAAAGACCCCACCAGCGTGACCAACCTCGGGGTCTTCCTGGGAGCTTTCCTGGGGGCCACCCTGGGCGGGGCCTTTAGGCTTCAGGACCTGCGCCGCATCCCCTGGACCACCCACCTGGGGGTCTTCCTGGGAGGGGTGCTCATGGGCTACGGCGCCCGGCTAGCAGGGGGTTGCAACATCGGGGCCTACCTGGGGGGCACCGCCTCCTTCAGCCTCCACGGCCCTCTCTGGGGAGTCTTCGCCCTCCTGGGCACAGCCCTCGGGGTGCGGCTTAGGCCTGCCTGCCGCCTGGAAAACGAGGGCCGGGCGGGAAGGGGCCTGCCTAGCACCTGAGGTAGGCGGGTAGGACCTCCTCCAGGGTCCTTGGCGCCGGGAGGAGGTCCTTTAGGGCTTCGGGAAAGGGAGCGGTGTTCCCCTCCTTGAGCATGAGGTACTGGTCCCGGGTGATGGGGGCGAAGGGGAGGAGGGAAAGGAAGGGAATGGTCCAGTCCATGAGGAAGAGGGGGATGGAGAGAAAGGGCTTCCATCGGCCCAAGACCTCCTGGCAAAGCTGGAGAAGTTCCCGGAAGGTGTACTCCTTGGGCCCCACCAGGTCAAAGGTGCCCTCGAGGCCCCTTTCCAAAGCCCCAGCAAAGGCCTCGGCCACATCCCCCACGTAGACGGGGCGAAAGGGGAAGCTTCCATCCCCAATCAGGGGCAGGAAGGGCCAGGGCCCGCAGACGAGGCCCCTAAGCACCTGGCCAAAAAACTCATCCCCCGGGCCAAAGATGAGGCTGGGGCGGAAGATGGCGTAGCTCAGGCCGCTATCCCGCACCAGTTCCTCCCCTTCCGCCTTGGTCTCGTAGTAGCGGCTACCCGTCCCCCTTCTTGCCCCCAGGGCGGACATGTGGAGGACGCGGGTTACCCCAGCTTGCCGAAGGCCCCGGAGGAGGTTTTCCACCCCCTCCACATGAACCTGCCGGAAGGTCTGGCCCCTCTCCCGGATGATCCCCGCCAGGTAGATGGCGGCCTCCACCCCCTCCAGGTCCGGTACCTCCCGGGTGATGTCCCCGGGGATATGGACCGCGCCCTGGGGCAGGCTCCTGGCCGAACGGGAGAGGACCAGGGGAGTGTGGCCCCCCTCCAGGAGGCGGAGGACCAGGTGCTGGCCCACGAACCCGGTTCCCCCCACCACCAAGACCCGCATCTAGGCCGCCTCGAGGATCCCTTGGGCTTCCTGCTCCAGGGCCTTCAAGTTCAGGAGATAAACCCTGCGGTAGGCGGTGGCGATCAGGCCCTGGTACCGCATATCGGAAAGGATCTTGGACACCGACTCCCGGGTGGAGGCCGTGGCGTCGGCGATCTCCTCATGGGAAGCGGTCACGAAAAGGCCCTGTTCATCCCGGAAGGAGGCGGGGGTGTCGGCCAGGAAGAGCAGGTAACGGGCGATCCTGGCCCGAAGCTCCCCCGACTGCAGGTGGGCCTCATAGGCCTGCACCCGCCGCATCTGCCGGGCCAGGTTGCGGGCCACCTGGTGCAGGGCCTCGTGGTCCATCCCCTTGGGGTCCAACCCCTCCACCACCGCCTCGGTCATGGTCTCGGCCGCGTAGCGGTAGCGCTTGCCCTCCAGGGCCTCCTCCCCAAAGAAATCCCCGGGAAGGACGTGGCGCAGGGTAAGGGTCCGGCCATCGGGGAGAAGCTCCACGATGCGCACCAAGCCCTCCCGAAGCCGGTACAGGGTATCCGCCCGGTCGCCCGCCAGGAACACCACCTCTTTACGGTTAAGCCTCTTCATGCTTCCTCCTCCAACGCCTGGAGCAAGGCCTCCAGGTCCGGCACGTACGTGGCCCCCAAACCTTTAGCCATCGCCTCATCCGCTCCTTGGCCCCCCAGGAACACCTTTGGGGCTAGGCGCCCCAGCGCCCCTTGGGGAAGGGCCTTTAGGGTTTCCGAGAGGGAAGCGGAAAGCACCACCGCCCTCGCCCCAAGCTCCCGGGAGAGGTTCTCCAGGTCGGGAAGGGGGGTGTCGGGGCCCAGGTACAGGGCGGGAAACCCCCGCCGCCTCAGGTAGTAGGCGGCCAGCATGGCCCCAAGCTCGTGCCGTTCCCCCGGGGGAGTGGTGACCAGGATGGGGGCACCCCGGGGATACCCCGCCAGGTCCAAAAGCTCATGAAGCCGGGAACGGAGGAACTGGGTGGCCAGGTGCTCCTGGGCCACATTCACCTCCCCCCGGTGCCAGCCCTCCCCCACCTCCTTGAGCACGGGCACCAGAAGCCCCCTTAGGGCCCCTTCCGGACCCAAGAGCTTGACCCCCCGGCGAAAGAGGGCCTCAGCCCGGGGGAGGTCCGCCTCCAGAAGGGCGGCAAGAAGCTCCTGGGGAAGCCCTTCGGGCCGGGACTCTTGGGTCAGGTACCGGCGGATGGCCGCCTGAGGGGTGGCTCCCTCCTCCAGGAAACGGCGGACCACCAGGAGGGCCTCCACATCCTCGGGCCGGTAAAGGCGGTGGCCGCCGGGGGTCCTTTCCGGCTTGGGAAAACCGTACCGCCTCTCCCATTGCCTCAGCACCTCGGCGGAAAGGCCGGTCATGGCCTCCACCTCGGCGATGGTGTACACCCCAGGGCGGGTCATGGCCTTAGTCTAAAGGGATGTACAAGCTATGTCAAGTATGTGTCCTAGTTGTGACTGTGGTCAGGACAAAAGTCTCTATTGGCCTCGAGGGTCAGCCTGAAGGGGTATGGAACCCAACTGGCCCAGTATCAGAACCCTTTTGCGCCTCCACTCCGCCACCTTCTACTGGGGAAGCCTGCTTTTCCCTCGGGAGGAAAGGAAGGGAGCCTGGGCCGTGTACGCCGCCTGCCGCCTTGGTGACGAGGCCGTGGACGGACCTGGGGCGGGGGAGGAGGCCTTGGCGGCCTGGTGGCAAGGGGTGGAGAGGGCATATGGGGGAAAGCCGGTGGCGGAGTGGGAGAAGGCCCTGGCCTGGGCCTTGGAGCGGTGGCCCATCCCCCAAGAGGCCTTTTGGCACATGCGGGAGGGCTTTGCCCTGGACCTGGGCCGGGTGCGGCTCAAGACAGAGGAGGAGCTTATGGGGTACTGCTACCAGGTGGCCGGCACCGTGGGCCGGATGATGGTCCCCATCGCCGGAGGGGGAAGGGAGGCGGAGGAAAGAGCCATCCTCCTGGGCCAGGCCATGCAGCTCACCAACATCTTGCGGGACGTGGGGGAGGATCTTAGGCGGGATCGCATCTACCTGCCCGCGGAACTCCTGGAAGGCTTCGGGGTATCCCAAGCCCACCTGCAGCAAGGCCGGATCACGCCGGAGTACCGGAACTTGATGGCCTATCTGGAAGATCGGGCCCGCCACCTCTACCGGGAAGGGTTAAAGGGGCTCCATCACCTCCGGGTGGGCAGGGCCGCGGTGGCTTTGGCTGCCCTGCAGTACCAGGCCATCTTGGACAAGCTGCGCCGTTCCGGTTACGACAACCTGAGCCAGAGGGCCCACCTGAAGCCCTGGGAGCGGCTTGGGCTTCTGCCGCAGGCCCTGAGGCTTTCCCGGAGTGGGATACCGGCTACGGAAGCCTAGGCCCAGGGAGGCTAACCTCGGGCCCATGTACGTGGTCTGGCACCGCGCCGATCTCAGGCTTGCCGACCACCCCGCCCTCCTCGAGGCCCTGTCCCAGGGACCGGTGGTTGGCCTGGTGGTGCTGGACCCCAACAACCTGAGGACCACGCCCCGGCGCCGGGCCTGGTTTTTGGAGAACGTTCGCGCCCTGAGGGAAGCCTACCGCAGGCGCGGAGGAAGCCTTTGGGTCCTAGAGGGCTACCCCTGGGAGAAGGTACCAGAGGCGGCGAAACGCCTTCGGGCCAAGGGGGTGTACGCCCTCAGGTCCTACACCCCCTATGGCCGCCACCGGGACGGGCGGGTGCGTGAAGCCCTCCCTGTTCCCCTCTACCTCCTCCCCGCCCCCCACCTGATCCCCCCCGACCTCCCCAGGCCCTACCGGGTCTACACCCCCTTTAGCCGCCACTTCCAGGGGGTGGAACCCCCCCTGCCGGCCCCCGACTCCCTGCCCCAGGGCCCGGAGGAAGGCGAGGTTCCCCAGGAGGTGGCAAGCATCCCCCTCCCCGAGGCCGGGGAGGAGGCCGCCTGGAAAAGGCTCCAACACTTCCTGCGGGCGGGCCTTGGGGAATACCACCTGAGGCGGGACCGGCTGGATGGGGAGGGGGGCTCGAGGCTCTCCCCCTACTTCACCCTAGGGGTCCTATCCCCCCGCCAGGCCGCCTGGGAGGCCCTGAAAAGGGGCGGGGAAGGGGCAAAAAAGTGGGTTTCTGAGCTCCTGTGGCGAGACTTCTCCTACCATCTCCTCTACCACTTCCCCCACATGCGGGAAACCCCCCTAGACCCCCGGTTCGCCGCCTTTCCCTGGCGGGAGGATGAGGAACTCTTCCAGGCCTGGCTTCTGGGAAAGACCGGGGTGCCCCTGGTGGACGCCGCCATGCGGGAGCTTTGGGCCACAGGCTTCCTGTCCAACCGGGCCCGGATGTGCGTGGCCCAGTTTGCCGTGAAGTACCTGCTTCTCCCCTGGAAGCGGGCGGAAAAGGCCTTCAAGGAACTCCTCCTGGACGGGGATACCCCGCAAAACCTCCAAGGCTGGCAGTGGGCGGGAGGCCTGGGGGTGGACGCCGCCCCCTACTTCCGGGTTTTCAACCTGGTGGAGCAGGGAAAGCGCCACGACCCCGACGGCAGCTGGCGGAGGCGCTTTGCCCCAGAGTACCCAAGTTACGAGCCACAAAACCCCGTGGTGGACCTGGGGGAAGCCCGAAGGAGGTACCTGGCCCTGGTGGCGGGCCAATAAGGGTAGCAGGGCCTACACCCCTGGGCCTTGGGCCATGCTAGCCTCTTCCCATGTTCAGGGTTAGGGATCCCGACAGGGCCTTGAAGACCGTCCGCCTCCTGCGTTACGGAATGTCCCTGCTGTTTTTGGTCCTCGCTGTGGTCAGGCCGGAAACCTGGCTTTTCCTGGGCCTTGCCCTCTTCGCCTTCCTCATGGCCCGAACGGGGTATTGCCCCTTGGTCCGGCGCCCATGACCCCCACCCTGGGCCTCCGGCAGGCCCTCCCCCACCTCAAGGGGCTCCGGGATGACCCCCTGGACACCCTCCTCCGTTGGGGACGGGCCCATTCCCGCCTGCACCTCCCCCTGCCGGGGATGCCCCTATTCCTGGTGTTTGACCCGGAAGGGGTGGAACTCGTGCTCCACACCACCGACAACAAGGCCACCTTTCAGTACCAAGAGCTCGCCCGCCTGACGGGAAGGGGCCTCCTCACGGACTGGGGGGAGGAGTACCAAAAGGCGCGCAAGCTCCTCAAGGAGCCCTTCCTCCCTAGGAGCGTGGCGGGTTACCGGGAGGCCCTCGAGGAGGAGGAGGCGGAAGCCTTCTTCGCCTCCTGGCGGTCCGGGGAACGACGGGAACTGGACCACGAGATGCTGGCCCTCTCCCTGCGCTTTCTGGGTAGGGCCCTTTGGGGAAGGCCCTTGCCGGAAAGGATCGCCACCCTGGCCCTCGCGGCCCTGGAACGGATCATGGCGCGCATGCAGCACCCCCTCACCCGCCTCAACCCCTGGGCGGAGTGGCGTTTCCAAAGGGTGCGGGGGGCCCTCCTGAAGGAGGCCGAAGGGCTGATCTCCCTTCCCCCCCTTTCCGCGCTTCCCAGGGATAGGGCCTTGGCCGAGGCCATCACCCTCCTGGTGGCGGGGCACGAAACCACGGCCAGCGCCCTCACCTGGAGCCTCTACCTCCTCTCCCATAGGCCCCAATGGCAGGAGGCGGTGGCCCACGGCGAGGCCCACGCCCGGGCGGCTTTCCTGGAGGCCCTGCGCCTGTACCCGCCGGCCTGGATCCTCACCCGAAAGGCAGAAACCCCCTTAAGGCTCGGGGAGGATGTCCTCCCCAAAGGGAGCACGGTGGTGCTCTCCCCCTACGTGACCCACCGCCTCCATTTTCCCCACGGCGAGGCCTTCTTGCCGGAGCGTTTCCTGGAAGACAGCGGCCGGCCCAGCGGGCGGTACTTCCCCTTTGGCCTGGGAAGGCGGCTTTGCTTGGGGCGGGACTTCGCTCTCTTGGAGGGGACCGTGGCCCTTAGGGCCTTCTTCCGGCGCTTCCGGCTCCCTCCCCTCCCCAAGGCCCAGGTGCAGGCCGGGGTTACCCTTAGGCCCAAAGGGGGGCTTTGGGTTACCTTGGAAGGGGCATGACCTACCTCCAGTTCCACCTGTTCTTCCTCCTTCCTCCCCTCCTCGCCCTGCTCCTGTGGGCCAGGCCCAGGCCGCCCAGGCTTTGGGCCTACCTCCTCATGCCCCTCATCGCCCTGGCCTACACCACCCCTTGGGACAACTACCTGGTGTGGAAGGGGGTATGGGGGTACCCCGAGGGGCGGGTCCTCCTGCGCATCGGCTACGTTCCCCTCGAGGAATACCTCTTCTTCCTCCTCCAGCCCCTCCTGACCGGGGCCCTGCTCCTCAGGCTGGCCGGGGCACCCCCCCCGGCGGGGCCGGGGCTTGCCCGGGTGGTGGGCGGAGGGATCTGGCTCCTGGTGACCGCCTTAGGGGTGCTCCTCCTGGCCTTGGGAGGGAAGTTTCTCTATCTGGGCCTCATCTTGGCCTACTTCTCCCCCGTCTTCCTCCTGCAGTGGGCCTTTGCAGGGGATCTCCTGGTGGCTTGGTGGAAACCCTCTGGGCTTGGGGTGGCCTTACCCACCCTTTACCTTTGGGGAGCGGACCACTTCGCCATCGCCCAGGAAGGGATATGGTGGATTTCCGAGGCCTATATCCTAGGGCTAAAGGCCTGGGGCCTGCCCCTGGAGGAGATGGTCTTCTTCCTCTTCACCAACCTGGCCGTGGTCCAAGGGCTTCTGCTGGCCTGGCACCCCGAGGCCTTAAGGCGCCTGCGATGACCGGGGAACCCCATGGCCCCTTTGCCCGCCTCCTCAAGGGGGTGGTGGAGGGCCTGCTCCTGGGTAGCCTCAAGGGGAACCTGCGGGGGGTCTACCTGAGGGGAGAGCTTCCCAAGACTCCCTTGGTCCTGGCCATGAACCACCATAGCTTTTACGACGGCCACCTGGTCTGGCTCCTGGGGCGGTTGGCGGGAAGGCCCACAAGCCTCCTGGTGGCCGAGGAGAACCTGAAGGCCTTTCCCGTCCTCTCCTTGGCCGGGGCCCTGGGAACGGGCCAGCTGCGGGAGGCCTTGCGGCGGCTTGGCCGAGGGGAGTGGGTGGCGGTTTTTCCCGAAGGCGCCCTGCGCTACCCCGGGCCCTTGGCCCCCTTGCGGCCTGGGGCCTCATGGCTGGCGCAAAGGGCCGGGGTGCCCCTCCTCCCCGTGGCCGCCCGGGTGGTGGTGCGGGGCTTCTCCCATCCCGAGGCCTTTCTCCTGGTGGGGGAACCCCTTCCTCCCGGGGCTGGGCTCGAGGGGGCCTTGGCAGAGCTCCTGCGGCAGCTGGATGGGCTTTTGCAGGACACCCATCCCCGCGCCCTCCCCCCAGGATTCCAACAGGCCCTGAGGGGTAGGCAAAGCCTGGAGGAAAGGGTACGCCCGTGGGTGGAGGCCCTTAAACGGCTATGAGCCCCTTTTCGCAGTTTGACTTTTTCTTTGGCGTCCTCCTCTTCCTCCTCTTGCGCTGGCTGGCCCTCCTCTACAATCTCCTCCGCTTCCCCCGCCTAAGGCCCTCCCCCACCCCCCCAAGGCCCACGGCCTCCATCCTGGTTCCGGCCCGCAACGAGGCGGAAAACCTCCGCCGTAGCCTCCCAAGCCTCCTTAGGCAGGGGGCCCTCGAGGTCCTGGTCCTAGACGACCTCTCCCAAGACGGCACCCCCCAGGTGGCGCAGACCCTAGGCCAGGGCCAACCTGCCTTCCGCCTCCTCCCCGGCACCCCTCCACCCCCCGGCTGGAAGGGGAAGAACTGGGCCTGCTGGCAACTGGCCCAGGAGGCCAAGGGGGAGGTTCTGATCTTCACCGATGCGGACGTGGTCTGGGAGGAGGGAGCCTTGGGGGCCCTTTTGGCCGGCCTAGGGGATAGCCCCCTCCTCTCGGCCCTGCCCCGGCAGGAGGTGGAGAACCCCTCCGTGGGCGCCGTGGTCCCCTTTGTGATGGGCGGGCTTTTCTCCTTCCTGCCCCACCCCCTCCTCGAGCGCCTCCGGGTGGCCAACGGCCAAGTCCTGGCCTTCCGCCGGGAAGCCTACTTCGCCCTAGGGGGGCATGAGGCGGTGAAGGGGGAGGTTTTGGAGGACGTGGCCCTGGCCCGCAAGGCCCCCAGCTACCGGCTGGCCTTGGGCACGGGGCTATTCCGGGTGCGCATGTACCGGAGCTATGGGGAAGCCCTGGAGGGCTTCGGCAAAAACTTCCTGGAGATCCACCTGAAAAACCCTGCCATCCTGTGGGGTTCGGCCTTTTACCATCTGGCCCTATACACCCTCCCTTGGCTCCTGGGACGGCCGGATTTGGGGCTTCTGGGCCTTGGGGAAAGGCTTCTCCTGCAAGCGGCCCTGGGGGGGCCTTGGTGGCCGGCCCTCCTCACCCCCTTGGCGCCGGTCCTCCTCCTCCCCATCTACCTCCAGGCCCTCCTTCCCGGGAAACGGTGGAAGGGAAGGCCCATAGTGTAGGCGGAAACCCAGGTTTGCCAGGGGAAACGGGATAGACTCTTTCCTATGCGTGTCCTCGTGATCGGAAGCGGTGTGGGTGGCCTTTCCGCCGCCATCCGCCTGGCCGCCATGGGCCTCGAGGTCCTGGTCTTGGAGAAACTGGACAGCCCCGGGGGAAGGGCCCGGGTGCACCGGGCAGAGGGCTTCACCTTCGACATGGGGCCCACGGTGATCACCGTGCCCCCTTTCCTGGAGGACCTCTTCGCCACCCGTCCGGGGGACCCCAGGCTCTACCCCGACTTTCCAGAGGAGGATGACCTCGCCCACACCTCCCGCTACGTGAAGCTGGTCCCCCTGGACCCCTTCTACCGCATCCACTTCCCAGACGGCACCCATTTTGACTACAAGGACGACCGGGACCACCTCATCTCCGAGATCCGCCGCCTGGCCCCAGAAGACCTGGAGGGCTACCAGCGCTTTGAGCGGGACGCAAAGGCCATCTTTCAGAGGGGCTTTCTGGAGCTGGGATTCACCCACTTCGCAAGCCTCCTGGACCTCCTCCGGGTGGCCCCGGACCTCATCCGCCTGGATGCGGTCCGCCCCCTCTTCACCTTCGTGCGGAAGTATTTTAAAAACCCCAAGATGCAACGGGTCTTCTCCTTCGAAAGCCTCCTCGTGGGGGGAAACCCCCTCTCGGTGCCCGCCATCTACGCCATGATCCACTTCGTGGAGCGAAACTGGGGGGTGCACTTCGCCATGGGGGGCACCGGGGCCTTGGTGCAGGGCCTGGTGCGGAAGCTGGAGGAGTTGGGGGGGAGGATTCGCTACCAAGCCCCTGTGCGCCGCATTCTTACCCACAAGGGCCGGGTGAAGGGGGTGGTTTTGGAAAGCGGGGAAAAGCTGGAGGCGGACCTGGTGGTCTCCAACGCCGACTACATCCACACCTACGCCGAGCTCCTGGCCCCCGAGGATCGGCGCTGGCATGGGGATTGGCGGCTTAGGCGCACCCGGCTTTCCATGAGCCTCTTCGTGGCCTACTTTGGCTTTCGGGCTCGGGGGGACGAGGGGGAAAATCTCCGCCATCACAACGTGCTCCTTTCCGAGCGCTACGAGGGGCTTCTCAGGGACATCTTCCACCACAGGGTGCTCCCTGAGGACTTCGCCCATTACCTGCACCTACCCACCCTCACTGACCCCAGCCTGGCCCCCGAAGGCCACCACGCCGCCTACACCCTGGTGCCCGTGCCCCACAACGGAAGCGGCTTGGACTGGGATACCCTTGGGCCCAAGTACCTGGAAAAGGCCCTGCGCTACCTGGACGAGGCCGGCTACCTGCCCGGCCTCATGGACCGGCTGGTCTACGCCCACTTCGTCACCCCCGACTACTTCCAGTGGACCCTGAATAGCCACCTGGGCAACGCCTTCGGCCCCGAGCCCGTGCTGTGGCAGACGGCCAGCTTCCGCCCCCACAACCGCTCGGAGGACGTGAAGGGGCTATACCTGGTGGGGCAAAGCTACCAACCGGGAGCGGGGCTACCCAGCGTGATGATGTCCGCCAAGATGACGGCCCGCCTCATCGCCCACGACCTGGGGCTGGAACGGGTTCCCAAGGCCCTGCTGGAGGCCACCCCTTGAACACCTTGGAGAGAAAGCGCAAGCACCTGGAGGCCTGCCTGGAAGGGGAGGTGGCCTACCAGCGGGTTACCACGGGCCTCGAGCACTACCGGCTCCGCTACCACGCCCTGGCCGGCCTTAGCCTCCTTGGGGTTGACCTCTCCACCCCCTTTTTGGGCAAGACCCTGAAAGCCCCCTTCCTCATCGGGGCCATGACCGGAGGGGAGGCCCTGGGGGAGCGCCTCAACCTGGCCCTGGCGGAGGCCGCCCAGGCCATGGGGGTAGGGATGATGCTGGGCTCGAGCCGGGTGGCGCTGGAACACCCCGAGGCCCTGAGGAGCTTTCGGGTGAGGCCAATCGCCCCCTCGGTGCTCCTCATCGCCAACCTGGGCCTAGCCCAGCTAAGGCGCTACCGCCGGGAGGACCTGATCCGGCTGGTGGAGCTCCTGGAGGCGGATGCCCTGGCCCTTCACGTGAACCCCCTCCAGGAGGCCGTGCAGAAGGGGGATACGGACTTTCGCGGGCTCCTTGGCATCCTGGAGGCGATGTTGCCCCTCCCCTTCCCCGTGCTGGTGAAGGAGGTGGGGCACGGGCTTGGCCGGGAGGCTGCCTTGGCCCTTAAGGGTCTGCCCCTGGCCGCCCTAGACGTGGCCGGGGCCGGGGGCACCAGCTGGGCCCGGGTGGAGGAGTGGGTGCGCTTTGGGGAGGTGCGCCACCCCGAGCTCTGCGAGGTGGGCATCCCCACCGCCCAGGCCATCCTCGAGGTGCGGGAGGTCATGCCCCACATCCCCCTCATCGCCTCCGGGGGCGTGTACACGGGTACGGATGCCGTGAAGGCCCTAGCCTTGGGGGCGGACCTGGTGGCGGTGGCCAGGCCCCTCCTAAAGCCGGCCCTGGAGGGGCCAAGGGCCGTGCAGGCCTACCTGGAAGACTACCTCCAGGAGATGCGCACCGCCCTCTTCGCCATCGGGGCCGCAAACCCCAAGGAAGCCCGCGGCCGCATAGAGCCTAGGAGCTTTTCAGGTCCATGAGGGCCCTCGGGTAGGGTTCAAAGAGCGCCTGGGCCTCCAGGTACTCCTCGCCAAACCGCTTGGCCCAGGATTGGAGGAGGGCTAAGGGGGCCTCGAAGGGAACCCTCTCCTCCCGAAAGCCGGCGAGGAGGTCCAGGAAGTGGGCCTTCTCCTTGGGGGATAGGCCCCTCTTGAAGTACCCAAAGGCATGGAGCAGGGCATCGGCCATGGCCGGCAAGCGGAAGAGGGTTCGGGTAGCCCGCAAGAAGCCCTCCTCATAGGCCTGGCGCACCTGGCCAAAGGGCTTTCCCTTGGCCTCTGCCAGCAGCCTTCCCAAGGCCTTGGTTGCCGCCTGATGGTGGGCGTGGAGGAGAAGCTTGTAGCGGGCGTGGAAGTCCATGAGGCCAGGGAGATCGTCCACACGCCGAAGCCGAGCCAGGGCAAAGATGCGCATGAGGAAATGGCCTCGGATGCGGGCGCTGGTAAGACGCCCCTCGTCCTCCTTGGGCAACAGGGGAAAGACCTCCTCCACCGCCCGGGCAAAAAGCCCAGGACCCCGGGCCACGGCTCCCCCCTGATCCGCATGGGCGTACACCTTGGCGTCCTTGAGGGCACAGGAGGGGGAGCGGTTTTTCAGGATAAACCCCTCCACCTCGCCCAAGGAAGAGAGAAACCCTCGGCTGAAAACCTCCATCCTTTCCGTAAGGTCCTCACCCGTTAGGGGCTGGAGCATGCGGAGCCCCCCTCCCGTCCGCACCAGGCGCACGGTGGGCCTCGGCACCCCAAGGCCGATCTCCACCTCCGGGCAGATGGGCACGAAATCCACATGCTCCCGCAAGGCCGCCACCAGCCGATCCGGAATAAGCTCCCCCGAGTAGCGCACCGCGGCAAAACCCAAACAGGCGCTCACCACCACCCTGGGGCGGGGCCAAAACCCATCCATGGACCCATTGTTCCACGGCCATCCCAGGCCAAACGTGGCCCCCACCATGGAGAGCCCCTCCCTAAACCCTAAAAGGGCCCCGCCTTGGCCCCCTGGGGCTTCCCCCGCGGTACCACTCCTCCAGCCGAGATAGGAGGCCCCCGCCCCCAAAGGGGGCGGGGATAGGCGAGCGTTAGGGCTTAGTCAAACTTGTTCTGCTGCAGGAGGCTTGCCGTCTGCTGCACGGAGGGGATGGCTCCCGCCAGCTTGCGCAGATTGGCCCGGGTCCCCTTGTACCAGGGGATGGTGGTCTTGGGGTCGGTGTAGCCGGAGACCAAGGAGTTGGAAGTACCCCGCCAGTGGTACATGACCAGGAAGAGCATGCCAGGCTTTACCGCATCGGTCACGTACACCAGGAAGGTGCCGTTACCCTCCTCGTTGTAAACCTCCACCAGGTCCCCGGACTGCAGGCCAAACTTCTTGGCATCCTCGGTGTGGACCTCCACGTAGGGCAGGGGTAAGGCGGTAACCTTTTCCGGCAAGTGGCGGTCGTGGTAGGCGGTTTGCCAGATGGTCTGGGCCCGCCCTGTGGTGACCCAGAAGGGATACTGCTTGGCCTTCTCCCCTTCCAGGTACTTGGCCACCTCAGTGGGGTACCCCTCCCAGTCGTCGGTGCCGTACCACTTGAACTTGCCGTCGGGGGTGCCGAACTTGTGGGTGTAGCGGCGCACGGTACCCACCAGCTTCCCGGTCTTGGGGTCCCGGCGCACAGGGGTTTGGATGCCCTGCTGCCCTACCTCCTTGAGGAACTTGTAGGTGACCCCTTTGTAGTTCTCGGGCTCCAGGATGGCCTCGTCCTCCTCGCTCACCCGGTTATCCTTGAACTCCTCCGCCCCGGCCAGGAAGACATCCTCGTCCGTCTTCCAGTTCTTGCCGAACTCGAACTTGGCCGCCTCCTGGGCCTTGCCCTCGGCGCGGTAGAGCTCGGCGATCCGCTGCCCCACCAGCTTGAAGATCTCCCAATCGGGCTTAGCCTCGCCGGGCGGGTCCATAAACTTCTCGTAGAGGCGAAGCAGGCGGCTATTGCAGTTGATGGAGGTGTCGTTGGCCTCACCCCAGGCAGCAGCGGGCAGGATCAGGTGGGCATCGCGGGCGGTTTCCGTCATGTAGATGTCCTGCACCACCATGAAGAGGGCATCCGGGTCGGAGTAGAGCACGTCCAAAATTTTCTTTACCAGTTCTTGGATGGAGCCAGGCTCCCCGCCCACGCCCAGAGCCTTGGTGAGTTTCTCCGTGCGTTCCTGGATGCGCTTGCGGAAAACCTGGGCGTTAGGGGTGGAAAGGTAGGGGTCCGTGGCGATCACCCAGTAGAACTTGCCCTTACCATCGGTGAGGAACTTGTCCACGTTTACGGGAGGGCCGCCCCGGTAGATGGAGCCCGGGGTGGGAGCAGGAGGCCGCACGTAACCCTCCTGGTGCCCGCCTTGACGGCCACAGCCCGTGCCGGGGCGGCCGATGTTATGGGTGAAGACCGCCAGCTGCACGATGGCCGCCACCTGGTCATAGTTCTTCATGTTCCAGATGATGCCCTTCTCGTAGATGGTGAGGGTGCGGCGCTTGAACCTGCCCGCCTTGGGCTTGGCGATCCAGTCCGCGGCCTTCTCAATCTGGGCCCGGGGCACCCCAGTGATCCGCTCCACCTGGGCCATGAACTCCCCATAGGGCACCCGAAGCTTGAGGCTCTTCTCCTTGTACTCCTCGAAAAGCTTCATGTCGGTGCGGGCCTCGAGGTAAGCCATGTCGTAATAGCCCCGCTCCCAGACTGCCCGGGCAATGGCGTTGGCCAAGATGTAGTCCGTGCCCAAGTTGGGGCGCAGGAGGAGCACGCGGTCCTTGGCCACGGTTTCGGCAATGGTGTAGGAGGAGATCTTCCGCGGGTCTATTACGATTAGGTAGCCAGGTTCGGCAGGCTCACCGCGGTCGAAGACCTGCTGTTTCTCCGCCACCGTGTTCCCCTGGATGTTGGGAAGCATGTGCTCCACGTAGAACACCGTGGCGGTTTCATAGGTGTTAGCTCCCCAGAGAACGATGGTGTCAGCCAGCCGAGCGTCCTCGTAGGTGTAGTTGAGCTCGTGCACCCCCCGCTCGCGGCTACCCCAGACCTCGGAGTTGTAGGCGGGCCGGTTGTGAATGGCGATGTGCTTCACGGAAAGCGCGGCGAAGAACAGCTTGCCCGCTCCGTAGTTATCCTCAAACCCTTGGCCCGAGCCCCCATGGTCGTAGGCCTTCACGGTAATGTTGTCGTCGTTGCCATCCCGGTCGCGGATACCCTTGATGACCCCTGCCACCAGGGTGAGGGCATCCTGCCAGGTGATGGCCTGGAACAGATCCCCCACCCGCAGGAGGGGGTAGAGGAGGCGGTCCTGGGTACCCCGGTCCAGGCTCCACACGGTGAGGGCGTTGGTACCGCCGCGGATGGAATAGTTGCCCCGGTTTATGGGGCTGTCCTTGGCGGGCACGATCACCACGTGGTACTGGCGGCCGTCCTTGCCCACGGTGATGGCATGCATGGTTTCCGTGTAGCTTTGCCCGGCCAAAGGAGGCTGAGGCTGAGACAGATCCACGCCAAAGGCGTTCTGGTTGGCCTTCAGGCCGCCCTGCTCGCCCACAGGCCAAACGTACACCTTGTAGCCGCACCCCACGTTGCAGTACTGGCACACCGTGTTGTGCACCCGCGCGTTCTTGGGGGGAATGGGAAGCTGGTCCCTTCTAGGAATAAGCGCCATACGCTCCACCTCCTATACGTTCTTCACGCGGCCCCAGATGAGGCCGGCCACGGCCACCGCATAGATATCGCCCTTCCCGTCAATACGGAGGGGAATCTGGGGAAGCCAGGAGCTGGCCAGGCCCTGGTAAGTCTGCCCAGCCTTGGAGGGGTCAAACATGGAGTAGTGGCACCGGCAGATGAACCTTCCCCCCTCGTACTGGAGGGGGCAGCCCATGTGGGTGCAAAGGGCCGAAAAGGCCACGATGTCCCGCCCAGGCCCCACGCCCCCAATGGCCGGCTTGCCCAGCTTGACCAGGATGGCCGGGGCGGAGGCATCGGGGTAGTTGAAGGTGATGGGCTGGCCTGTTTTCACCTGGGCAACGTTGGCCACCTTCACCGCCGGGTAGGTGAGGCTGGGGGCATAGCCCCATTGGGCCTTCCCTCCCGCGGTGAAGAGGGCGGTGGCCGCCGCCGTCAGCTTTACAAACCGCCTACGGGACAAGGTTTGCGTCATAGCCATACACCTCCTTGGGTGCGTTTGAAGCGTATCAAACTCCCGGGACATTTGTCAATCCCGTTAGCACGGCTTCCAAATACCTCTTAGGGGTACCGGGGCCTAAACCCCCTACCCAAGGGCTCTTGTACGCATAAGCAAAACCCCCATGAACCCATAAAAATGTGATGTCTTTCACCGCATCCCGTTTTCGTTTGCTAAAGTGGGAGCCATGGGGCACGACCTGGTGCAAGGCCGCCTCGAGGCCCTAGCCCACCCTGCCCGGATCACCATCGTCCGGCTACTGGCGGAGCTTCCCGACGAGCACACCGCCTTTGACCCGCGCTGTGGTAGCGCCTATGGGGTCTGCTTTTGCCACTTGAAGGAGAAGACCGGGCTTTCGGGCCCCACGGTAAGCCACCACCTTAGGATCCTCCGCGAGGCGGGGTTGGTGGAGGGCGTGCGGGTGGGGCGCTGGACCTATTTTCGCTTGAAGCCCGGGGCCTTAGAAGCCCTGGCCCACGAGCTCCTTCACCTGGCCCGCCAAGCGGAGAGGGCCGCGGCCAAAGCGGTTTAAACCCTTGCCTAACGGTTCCCTCCCTGCCACCATGGGGGCATGGGAGAGATCCGGGTGGGCACCGCCAGCTGGACGGATGAAACCCTCCTTGCCTCGGGCTGGTACCCACCTGAGGTGCGAAACCATCCGGAAAAGCGCCTCCGCTACTACGCGGAACACTTTGACACCGTGGAGGTGGACAGCACCTTCTACGCCCTGCCCAGGCGGGAGGTGGTGGCGAGATGGGCGGAGAGGACCCCGCCCGGCTTTCTCTTCCACGTGAAGGCCTTTTCCGCCTTCACCGGGCATGGCCTCGAGGCCACCGCCCTTCCCAAGGACCTCCGCTCCCTCCTCCCCCGACAGGAAGGCCACCTGGCCCAGAGGGAAGTGCCCAGGGAGGTCATCGAGGAAGCCTGGAGCCGTTTTCTCTCCGCCATCGAGCCCCTCAGGCAAGCAGAAAAGCTGGGCTACCTCCACTTTGGCCTGCCCCCTTGGACCGAACCCAAGCCCCGAAGCTTCCAGTACTTGGAGCACCTGGCGGAAAGGACCCAAGGCTTTTGGGTGGCGGTGGAGTTCCGCAACCCCAGGTGGTACGTGGCCTGGGGATTCGTGCGGCGGGAGCTTGAGCGGCTTGGGTTCATCCACGTGAGCGTGGATGCCCCACCCCACCCCGAGGCCCCACCCCGGGTCCTGGAACCCACCCACCCCGTGGCGGTGCTAAGATGCCACGGAAGGAACGCAAACTCCTGGAAAGGCCCCCACCGGAAGCCCTATGAGCGCTTCAACTGGCGTTACTCGGAGGAGGAGCTTCTGGATCTGGTCCAGGCCACCCACACCCTGGCGGAGAGGGCGGATACAGTCTTCGTCATCTTCAACAACAACTTCGGCACCCAAGGGGTAGAGGCGGCCTTGGGGCTAAAACGCCTCCTGGGTTTAGGACCTCCCCCCTGGGCCAAACGGCTCCTTTAACCCCCGTTCTCATGCTACCTTGAGGGGGATGGCGCGCCCTCCCCTATCCGAGGCCCAGGAGGACTACCTGAAGCAGCTTTTCCTCCTGGAGGCCAAGGGGCAAAGCCCGGTACCCACCCAGGCGCTTGCCGAGCGCCTGGGGGTAAAACCCCCCTCGGTGACGGAGATGCTCAAGAAGCTCACCGCCTTGGGCCTGGTGGAGCATGCCCCCTACCAGGGGGCCCGGCTCACCGAGGCCGGACGGCGGATCGCCCTGGAGGTTCTAAGGCACCACCGGCTCCTCGAGGCCTACCTGCACCAGGCCCTGGGCTACGGCTGGGAAGAGGTCCACCAGGAGGCGGAAAGGCTGGAACACGTGATCAGCGAGGCCTTTGAGGAAAGGATCGCCGAGCTCTTAGGCCACCCTCCCTTTGACCCCCACGGGGACCCCATCCCCACCAAGGACCTGGCCCTTGCGGAAGCCCCCGCCCTTCCCCTCTCGCAGGCCCCCTTGGGGGAGGCCCGGGTGGTGCGGGCCCTGGCTCAGGACAGGGGCACCCTAAACCTTCTGGCCAGGCTGGGCCTGGTTCCCGGAAAGGTCCTTAGGGTGGTGGAAAAGGGAGACGGGGTGGCCATCGATATCGCCGGGGAGGTGTTGCGCCTCCCCGAGGAGCTGGCCCAGGCGGTGGGAGTGGAGCCCCTTCAGGAAAGGGCTCCGTAAACCAGGGCGCGGAAGGCCAGGCCAAGCCTCTGCCCAAGCCGGGAATGAAGGGCCCTTTCCGGCTCCAGCACGGAAAGGAGGTTGGGGGCCTGGGTGAGGAGCAGGGCGCTCACCCCTTGGGTGGGATCCACCAGGAAGTAGGTGCCGGCAAACCCCCACCAGTAAAAGTCCCCGGGGCTTCCTGGGGCCAAACCCCCATGGCCCAAACGCACCGCCACCCCCAGGCCGAAGCCGTAGCCCGGGCCAGGGGCGTACTCGAGGCCCCGCCGCAACCCAGCCTCGTACAGGGGGCCCAGGTGGTCCTGGGTCATGAAGCGGCAAAGGCGGGGATGCAAAAGCCCCCGGCCCGTGCGCAGGGCCTCCAGGAACCGCAGGTAGTCCAAGGCCGTGCTCACGCCACCCAAGCCCCCCGCATACCGGGGCGGCTCCGCTTCCACGGGGATGAGGCGGATGGACCGGCCCGTCTCCGGGTCCTGGGAAAAGGGTTGGGCCAGACTGGTAGGGTCCCGGGCCAAGAAGCCTGAGCTCCGCATATCCAAGGGAGCAAACACCCGCTTCTCCAACAGCTCCGCCAGGCTTTTACCTGTAAGAGCCTCTAAAAGGTGCCCAAGCACATCGGTGGAAAGCCCGTACTCAAAGGCTTCCCCAGGCTGGAAGCGGAGAGGCAAGGCGGCAAGCCGCTCCAAGAAGGCCTCCCGGGAGAGGTCAAACCGGTCCACCCCTGCCTCCAGGTAGAGCCGCTTCACGGGGGAGCGGAAAAAGACCCCATAGGTGAAGCCTGCGGTGTGGCGAAGGAGATCGTAGACGGTGAGGGGCCGCCTCAGGGGCTCGAGGACCACCTCCTCCCCCACTTCCCGCCCCACCTTGATCCCGGCGAACCCCGGCAGGTACCCTTCCACAGGGTCCAGGAGGGAGAGCCTGCCCTCCTCCACAAAGGTTAGGGCCAGGACGGAAACCCAGGGTTTGGTCATGGAGTAGATGCGAAAAAGAGCATCTTCCCGCATGGGAAGGCCCTTATCCGGGTCCAGATACCCCCCCACTCCCTGGTAGGCCACCTCTCCCCCCCGGGCCACCAGGGCCACATAACCCGGGAGGAGGCCCTCAGCCACCTGCCTCTTTAAAAAATCATCTAGCCGGGAAAAATCCATGGTTCCCCCTTGCTGGCCCGGCCCCGATGCTCAGGCGGGAGCAGCCCCCACCGTCCTGCCCCCGTCCACGAAAAGGACCTGGCCGGTGATGAAGCTGGACTCATCGGAAACCAGGAAAAGGGCGGCATGGGCCACCTCTATGGGCTGGCCCGCACGGCCCAAGGGTGTAGCGGCGATGGCCTTCTCCCGCACCTTCTCCGGCACCTTGGCCGTCATCCGGGTCTCGATGAACCCCGGGGCCAGGGCGTTCACCCGGATCCCATACCGCCCCAGCTCCAGGGCCAAGGTGCGGGTAAGCCCCACCACCCCCGCCTTGGAAGCGGCATAGTTGGCCTGCCCCAGGTTACCCAGGTACACCCGGGAACTGGTGAGCACGATGGAACCAGGGTTCCGCTCCCGCATGGCCTCGGAGGCCGCCCTGGCCACCAGGAAGCTTCCCGTAAGGTTCACCCGCAACACCGCCTCCCAGTCCTCTAGGGGCATCCTCCAGTGGAAGTTGTCCCGGGTTATGCCCGCATAGTGCACCACCCCGTCCAGGCGGCCCATGGCCCGAAGGGCCTCCGCAAACCCCCTTTCCACCGAAAGGGGATCGGCCACATCCATGGGGATGGCCAAGGCCCCGGTGGCCGCCGCCGCCTCCCCCAGGGGCTCCTCCTCCAGATCGCAGGCCACCAGCCTGGCCCCCTCCCGGGCAAAAAGCTCCAGGGTAGTCCGGCCGATCCCGTGGGCCGCCCCCGTGATCAACACCACCTTGTCCTTCAGCCGCATCCGCCACCTCCCGCGCTTGGCGACCGAACGGTCGGTAAGTTCACCCTATCCCTTGCGGGACTTCCCGTCAAGGACCCGCTGGCCTTACCCATCCCCTGCCCCCAGCCGCCAGGCATAGTAAGGGGTTTCCACAAAGGCTGGGGGCCCTCCCAGATACACCCTAAGCCCCGGAAGGACCAGGGTCTCCCCCTCCCACTCAAAGGCCAAGGGGTCCACCGGCAAAGGGTAGTGGAGAACCTCTTCCCGGGGCAGGCCTAGCCGCAAGCGCTCGGGCAGGGAAAGCCTGCCCACCAGGAGGTAACGGGCCCTCTTGGGCCCGGATTCCGTGTAAAAGGCCACCTCCTCCCCAAGGTCCAAGAGGAAAGCCCGGCCCCGGATGTAGAGCCTAGCCCTATCCGTCCAGGTAGACATGGGGCCTCCCCATAAGGTGAGCCACCCGCACCCTGGGGCCGTAGAGGTTTTGCAGAAGGGTTTCCGTGAAAACCGCCTCCGGCCCCCCCTCCGCCAAGAGCCGCCCCCCTTTCAAAACCGCCACCCGCCTTGCCAAAGCGGCCTGGTTAGGATCGTGAAGGACGGAAAGAATCCCCATTCCCTTGGCCGCCAGGCCTTGAAAGAGGGCAAGGAACCCACCCTGGTACTCCAGGTCCAGGAAGGTGGTGGGCTCGTCCAGGAGGAGGTAACGGGGCCTGGCCGCCAGGGCCCGGGCCAGAAGAACCCGCTGGCGCTCCCCGCCGGAAAGGCTACCCAGGTACCGGCCCCGGAAACGGGCGGCCCCGGTGGCCTCCAAAGCCCACTCCACCGCTTCCGCGTCCTCCCGTCCCTCCCGCCCCCAAAGGCCCAGGTGGGGAAGCCTCCCCAGGCGCACCACCTCCTCCACCAAAAGCCCCTCGGGGTAAGGGCCCCCCTGGGGAAGGTAGGCAAGGAGCCGGCCCCGGGCGTAGCTGCCGTAAGCCCGAAGGGGCCTTCCGTCCAAGAAGACCTCCCCTTTCCTAGGCCGCAGGAGGCCGGCCATGACCCGTAGAAGGGTGGTCTTTCCCGAACCGTTGGGACCCAAAAGGGCCACCCACTCCCCAGGCCTTAGGGCCAGGTCCACCCCCTGTAGGACGAAAGGCCCTTGAACCCCCTTGGCCTCAAGCCCTTCCACGCCGCCTCCACATGAGGTAGAGGAAAAAGGGCCCCCCTAGGAGGGTGGTGACCACCCCCACGGGAAGCTCCACCGGCCGAGTGAGGGTGCGGGCCAGGAGATCCGCCAACGCCAGAAGGGCCGCCCCCCCTAGGGCGGAAGCAGGTAGCAGCAGGCGGTAGTCCTCACCCAAGAGGCGCCGGAGGAGGTGGGGGGTAATCAGGCCCACGAAGCCGATGATCCCCGCTTGGGACACGGCAGCCGCCACCAGGAGGCTTGCGGCGAGGAGGAGGAGAAGCTTCAGGCCCTCGAGGGGTAGCCCCATGCTCCGGGCCACCTCCTCCCCCAGCTGAAGGGCGTTCAACACCCGGCCCAAAAGCAACAGCGGGGGAAGGGCCAGAAGGAAAAAAAGCGCCATGGCCCTCACCGAAGGCCAGCCCATGAAGGCCAGGTTGCCCAGGGTGTAGGCGAAGACCGCCCGCACCCGGTCGGCATCCTGGAGCATCAGATAGGTGGTGGCCCCGGTCAGGACGCTCCCCACCACCACCCCCGCCAGGACCAGCTCCCCCGTCCGCGCCGCTCCCCCTGCCAGGACCAGGGTGAGGAGGGTGGCAAAGAGGGCCCCGAGAAACCCAAACAGGGTGGCGGAAAGGGGTAGGCTGGGGAAGATGGCGTGCTGGGCAAAAGCGGGGGCTAGGCCCCCCAACAAGCTGGCCAGAAGGGTCACCGCGAAGGCCGCTCCCGCGGCAGAGCCCATGAGGTAGGGGTCGGCCAGGGGGTTACGGAAAAGCCCCTGAAAGCTGGCCCCTGCCACCCCCAAGGCCGCCCCCACCAGCATGCCCCCCAGGACCCGGGGAAGCCGCATCTCGGTGACGATGGGATTTTCCTTTAAACCCAAAAGGGCTTGGAGCACCTCGCCCGGCGGCAGGCTCACCGCCCCCATGGCTACCCCCAGCACCAAGGCCAGGAAGAGGAGGAAGAGGAGCCAGAAAAAGACCAGGCTCCGCTTGAGGGCCAGGGGGAGGGCCCGGGTCATGGCCTAGCGCCCATGGAAGCAATCCACCAGGAGCCTAAGCCCCTGGGCTACCCGGGGACCTGGGCGGGAGAGGAGGCTATCCTGACCCCCGGTAAACACGCAGATCCGCCCTGTCTGCACCGCGCTCACCCGGCTCCATCCCGGCCTAGCCCGGATGGTTTCCAGGGCCCCCGGGTAGGTGGCCACGATCACCTCGGGGTTCTTTTCCACCACGAACTCCGGGGCGATCTTGGGGAAAAGGCCCAGCTCCTTGGGGATGATGTTCACCCCCCTAGCCTTTTGGATCAAGACCCCGATGAAGCTCTCCGGGCCCACGGTGTAGGGGGTGGGGTCGATCTCGTAGTAGACCCTGGGCCGGGCCTTGGCCTTGGCCGCACGGGACTCCTCTCCGTACACCTCCTGCTGGATCTGGGCCACCAGGCGCTCCGCCTGGGCCTCGAGGCCCAGGAGTTTCCCCAGGGTGCGGGTGGTGCGGAAGATGTCCTCGTAGGTTTCCGTGCGCACCGCATACACCGTCAGCCCTGCCCGCTCCAGGGTCTCGTACAGCCGGCCATACTTGGAAACCAGAACCAGGTCCGGCTTCAAGGAAACGATGAACTCGGGATTGGGGTTGTAAAGCCCTCCCGCCTTAGGCAGGGCCTTCACCCTTTCGGGCCAGTCGGAGTAGTCGTCGGTGGCCACGATGCGGTCGCAAGCCCCAAGGGCGCACACCGTTTCCGTCACCGAGGGCAACATGGTGACGATCCGTTTGGGCGGTGCCTTGACGGTAACCGTGCGCCCTAGGTCGTCGGTGACCGTCAAGGGGAAGGCCAAAGCCAAGGCCCAAAAAGCCGCAAGGAAGACCAACATTCTTCTCATGCCTACCTCCCTAAGGCCGCTAGGGCCAGGCCCGGGGGAGGTAGGGAAAACCCCTGCCGGAAAGCGGCAGGGGCGCAAATGGCTTTGCAAACCCCCATCGCTCCCCCATCCGCGTGAGGTGCCCGCCTCGGGGTGTGGCGGGCGGCCCTGGCAGGTATTCGGGCTTCCGGCCTACGAAGCTCAAGCCCATAGCGTGGCCGGTTACCGTTGCGGGACAGCGCCGGACTTGCACCGGACTTCCCCACTTTAAGCCTGGACTACGCGCCCAGGCACCAGGGCAACGGACCTGGCTTTGAGGCCCTAGCGGGCCTTAAGGCAAGGCTAAGCCCAACGGGGCAAAAAGGCAAGGGCTTGACACGTCCAGGGAGGGATGATTTACTTAGTCCCGAGAACGAACTAAAGGGGCAAGGGGAAGGAGCAAGGATGCGCAAAGGGGACACCCAGGAAATCCGCAGGCTCAACCGCCGGGCCATCCTGGCCCACCTGAGGCGGGGCCCCCTTACCCGTGCGGACCTTTCCCGGCTTACCGGTTTGGCTAAAAGCGCGGTCAGTCGCCTGGTGGACGAGCTCTTACAAGAGGGCCTTCTGGAGGAAGGGGCTTTTACCTCTCCCCCCGTGGGACGGCCTGGCACCCTCCTGCACCTGCGCCCCGGTGCCCGCTTTGCCCTGGGCGCGGAACTGGGGGTGGAGGAAACCGTCCTTTTGGCCTTGGACTGGCGGGGGGAGGTTCTATGGGCCAAGGAATGGAGCCACCCCCGGGAGGCCGGCCCTAGGGAACGCCTGGAACGGCTTCTGCAGGAGGTTTTTTCCCATGTACCCGGGCCTTTGGGCCTCGGGTTCACCCTGCCTGGGGTGGTGGTGGAGGACCGGCTTCTCCTGGCCCCCAATCTGGGCTGGAAAAACCTGGACCTACGGCCCTTGCTTTCCCACTTTCCCCTGCCCACGGCTTTGGAAAACGATGCCAAGGCCGCGGCCCTGTCCGAGGTCTTCTTTCACGGGGAGGCCAATCTCGCCTTCCTGGTGCTCAGCACGGGCTTGGGCATCGGGGTGGTATCGGATAGCCGGATCCTGCGGGGAGCGGGTGGGGCCGCTGGGGAACTGGGCCACTGGCTCGGCCAGGGACACAGGCCCTGCGCCTGCGGCCGGGTGGGGTGCTTGGAAACCGAACTAGGCCTCGGTGCCCTTTTGGAGCATTACCGCTCCCTGGGCGGGAAGGCGGGGGACCTCGAGGCCCTGCTCCAGCAGGCCAAGCAAGGGAAGGCTTTGGCCTTGGAAGCCATCCGCCACTTGGGCGAGGCCATGGGCCGCTTCCTGGCCAACCTGGCGGTGGCCTACGACCCGGCCCGGGTGGTCATAGGCGGCAAGGCAGCCGAGCTCTTCCCTTACCTAGAGCGCCCCATGCGCCAGTCCTTGGTGGCCCATGCCTTTTTGGAGGCACACCGCTCCTTACCCGTACAACCTTCCGTCTACGGTCACCTGGCTCCAGCGGTGGGCGGGGCCAGCCTCTTCCTGGTGAAGTTCTTTGAGCTGGGCGGCTTGTGGGCGGAAAGCCCACGTCGCAATGGAGGTAGGTATGAGGAAGTGGCTTTTGGCAATCGGCATGGCCTTGGGGCTTAGCGCCCTGGCCCAGACGGGGAAGCTGGAGATCTTCTCCTGGTGGGCGGGAGACGAAGGCCCGGCCCTCGAGGCCCTTATCCGGCTCTATAAGCAAAAGTATCCTGGCGTGGAGGTCATCAACGCCACGGTTACCGGCGGAGCAGGGGTAAACGCCAAGGCGGTCTTGAAGACCCGCATGCTGGGAGGTGACCCGCCCGACACCTTCCAGGTGCACGCCGGGCAAGAACTCATCGGCACCTGGGTGGTGGCCGAGCGTATGGAGGACCTCACCAACCTCTTCCGGCAGGAGGGTTGGCTCCAAGCCTTCCCCAAGGGCCTTATCGACCTCCTTTCCTACAAGGGAGGCATCTGGAGCGTGCCCGTCAACATCCACCGCTCCAACGTCATGTGGTACATCCCCGCCAAGCTGAAGGAATGGGGGGTGGCCCCGCCCAAAACCTGGGCGGAGTTCCTCGCCACCTGCCAGGCCTTGAAGCGAAAGGGCCTCGAGGCGCCCCTAGCTCTGGGCGAGAACTGGACCCAGCAACACCTCTGGGAAAGCGTGGCCCTGGCCACCCTGGGGGCCGACGGCTGGGCCAACCTCTGGAGCGGCAAGCTAAAGTTCACCGATCCCAAGGCGGTGGCCGTGTGGGAAACCTTCGGAAAGGTGCTGGATTGTGCTAACAAGGATGCCGCGGGGCTTTCCTGGCAGCAGGCGGTGGATCGAGTAGTCCAGGGCAAGGCTGCCTTCAACATCATGGGCGACTGGGCTGCCGGCTATATGAGCACCACCTTGAAACTCAAGCCCGGCACCGACTTTGCCTGGGCCCCGTCCCCCGGTACCTCCGGCATCTTCATGATGCTCTCCGACTCCTTTGGCCTACCCAAGGGAGCCAAGAACCGGCAAAACGCCATCAACTGGCTCAGGCTGGTGGGTTCCAAGGAGGGACAGGATACCTTTAATCCCCTGAAGGGGTCCATCGCCGCCCGGCTGGACTCCGACCCCGCCAAGTACAACGCCTACGGCCAGTCGGCCATGAAGGACTGGCAGTCCAACCGCATCGTGGGCTCTTTGGTGCACGGGGCGGTGGCACCCGAAAGCTTCATGAGCCAGTTTGGCACGGTGATGGAGATCTTCCTGCAAAGCAAGAACCCGCAAGCAGCCGCCAACGCCGCCCAGGCCATCGCCAACCAGGTGGGCTTGGGCCGCTAAAACCCCCTGGCCCGTGGGGGCAAAAGCCCCCACGGGCTTTTCCCGGAGGCCTTATGCGCGATCGGATCACGGCCTTTTTGGTCCTCCTTCCCTCCTTGGCGGCGGTGGCCATCTTCGTTTATGGCTTCATCGGGCAAAACCTCTGGGTTTCCCTTACCGACTGGGGGAAAAACCCTGCCCAGGCCCTGGCCCTAAGGCCAGAGCTCCACTTCGTGGGCCTAGAAAACTACCGTGAGCTCTTCACCGGATTCGTGGATGTGCGCTTCCGCCAAAGCGTGGTCAACCTCATCTTCTTTACCCTCTTTTTCATGGCGGGAAGCCTGGGTCTAGGCCTCCTCCTGGCCATGGCCCTGGACCGCGGACCCAAGGGAGAAGGCTTTTTCCGCACCGTCTTCCTCTTCCCCATGGCCCTATCCTTCGTGGTCACCGGCACTATCTGGCGCTGGCTCCTCCAGCCCCAAGGCGGGGTCAACGTCCTGCCCACCCTGTTCGGCCTACCCCCCTTCTCCTTCCCCTGGCTCACCACCAGGCAACAGGTTCTGGTCTTTGACTGGAACCAACTGCCCTTTTACACCGCCTTAGCCGTGGGCCTAACCCTTTTGTATGTGGCTTGGAAAGCCCACCGGGAAGGGGAAAGGAAGCGACTTTTTTGGAGCCTCTTCTCCAGCGGGGTCCTTCTAGTTTGGGCCCTCACCTTGGGCAGGACTACCCACCTTCTCCCCTACCCTGAGCTCCACGGCTTCAGCCTGGCCCTGGTAGGAGTGATCCTGGCGGCGGTCTGGCAGATGTCCGGCTACACCATGGCCCTTTATCTGGCGGGTCTAAGGGGAATCCCCGTGGAGGTGCTGGAAGCAGCCAAGGTGGACGGGGCCAGCGAGTGGCAGATATACCGGTACGTCATTCTTCCCCTCCTCGCCCCCATCACCCTTTCCGCCATGATCGTGTTGGGCCACATCGCCCTGAAGATCTTTGACCTCATCTTCGCCATGGCCGGACTGGATTATGCCCCCACCGACGTGCCCGCCATCTACATGTACCTCCTGGCCTTCCGTGGAAACCAGTTCGCCAAGGGAGCGGCCATCGGCATCCTCCTGCTCCTCCTGGTGGCCGCAGTGGTCATCCCCTACCTGGCCAGCCAGCTTAAAAAGGAGGTCAGGCGCTAATGGGCCGGTTCTTCCTGTACGCCTTCCTACTCCTCGCCACCCTCTTCTTCCTGCTCCCCGTCTACCTGGTGATCCTTACCGCTCTAAAGGAACCCGCCAAGATTACCTTGGACACGGTCTGGCACTGGCCAGACCCACTGTACTGGGAAAGCTTCAACATCGCTTGGAATGCTTTCCGGCCCAAGTTCCAAAACAGCGTGGTCCTAGCTCTTTCCGCCACCATGCTCTCGGCGTTGATCGGGGCGCTAAACGGCTACGTCCTGGCCAAGTGGCCCTTCAGGGGCTCCAACCTCCTCTTTGCCCTCATGCTCTTCGGCATGTTTATTCCCTACCAGAGCATCCTCATCCCCCTTTTCCAGTTCGTAAAGGCTATAGGCCTTTACGGCACCCTATGGGGCCTCATCCTGGTCCACGTGGTCTACGGGATCCCCATCGTCACCCTTATCTTCAAGAACTACTACAGCGAAATCCCTGACGAGCTGGTGGAGGCAGCCCGCATAGACGGTGCGGGCTTCTTCGGCATCTTCCGCCATGTGATCCTGCCCCTTTCCGCCCCTGCCTTCGTGGTGGTGGCCATTTGGCAGTTTACCCAGATCTGGAACGAGTTCCTCTTCGCTGTAACCCTTACCCGGCCGGAAAGCCAGCCCATCACCGTGGCCCTGGCACAACTGGCAGGAGGCGAGGCGGTGAAGTGGAACCTGCCCATGGCCGGGGCCATCCTCGCCGCTTTACCCACCCTTCTGGTTTATATCTTCCTGGGCCGGTACTTCCTCCGGGGGCTCTTGGCTGGCTCGGTGAAGGGGTAGACGCCTCCCATGCGCGCCTGGGTACAAAAATGCCTTTAAGGCCCCATGGTCCTTAAGGAGATCCCCGCCTCCACGCCGGGGCCGACAGAGGTGCTGTTGGAAGTGGAGGGCCTGAACTTTGCCGACTACCTCACACGCCTTGGCGGATACCTCCGCCACCTATGCGGAGCCCCCGAAAAGGTCAAAGCATTCGGCGGGGTGGAGGTCCTTCTGGATGCGCGCGGTAGCCACCTGGAGGGACGTCTTTCCCTTCTAAACCCTTGGGGAAGGCTGGTCTCTATCGGGGCCGCCCAGGGGTAGATGGCGCCCCTGAATCCCTTCCGCCGCATGCACAGGAACCTTACGGCAATGGGCTTTTGGCTGGCTCCCCTCCTCAGGGAAGAAGCCCTGGTGCAGGCGGCCCTAACGTTTCTCCTGCCCCGCTTGGGCCAGGAGCTCAAGCCCGAGGTGGGATGGATTTTCCTCTTCTCTGAGGCCAAGGCCGCCCTCCAAGTCCTTCTGGACCGAGGCCATGTGGGCAAGGTCGTCATCCGCCTTTAGTCCAAGCCCAGGAGGTGCCGCACCGCCGCCAGGTCAAAAAGGGCGTGGCCCACGCTCTTGAAAAGCACGGGGTCCCCTTCCGAGCGCCTGCCCAAAAGGGCTTCCCTTAGGGTTACCACGGGCTTAGACAGGCCCTGAAGTTCCCCCGCCTCCACAAGGGCATCCTCCGTATCGCAGTAAACCGCTGCCCTTTCCACCAAGGCCCTTGGCACCTCCCGCATTTCCGGGCGGAAGCCTCCCACGGCGGCGATAAAGGCACCCTCCGGCACCCTTTCGGGTAAAACCGGGGTGGGGCTCGAGGTGGCTGTGACGATGAAGGCCACCCCCTCTGGCACCTCAGGGGACGCCCACTCCTCCGCCTCGAGGCCCATGCCCCTGGCCTTGGCCAAGAGGGCCTCGGTTCTTTCCCTGCTCCTTCCCCGGATCCACACCCGCTCCAGGCTGAATCCCTCGGCGAAGGCCTCGAGGTGGGCCTCTCCCTGAGCCCCAGGCCCCACCAGGAGAAGGGCTCCTTCTTGCCTTGGGGCAAGGAGCCGGGCCGCCAGAAGGGAAAGGGCGGCAGTGCGCCTTTTCGTGATCTCCTCCCCCGGCAGGTGAAAGACCTCCCCGGTATCCAGCCTCTTGGCCCACACCTCCGCCTGCACCGCGGGCTGGCGGTTAGGCCCAGGTTGTTCCCTTCGGGAGGCATCCACCGTGACCAGCTTGCACAGGACCACCTCCTGGTCTGCGGCGGGCATCACCAAGAACTGTCCTCCCGGGATGGGAAGGACCTGCCTTCTCGGAGCCTCCGCCTTTCGGAGGAGAACCCCCTCTATGGCCTTGGAAAGCGAAAGATAGCCCATGCCCCTCAGTACACGTCAAAACGTGGGACCACCCCTTTAGGATGGACCTGCGCCCACGTG